>JASHUJ010000166.1 GCA_030040035.1 Thermoplasmata archaeon | reverse complement strand
AAGATTGCGGAGCGCGAGGGCGGAACGTTCCTCGCTACTGGAGAGGCGCTCGGGCAGGTCGCGTCGCAGACGCTCTCCAACATGCGCAGCGCCACGATCTCGGTCCGACTGCCGATCGTGCGTCCGCTCATCGGCTTCGATAAGCAGGAGATCGAGGCGGTCGCCAAGTCGATCGGCACGTACGGGATCTCGACGCGCCCCGGGGTCTGCTGCCAGGCCGTACCGGACAAGCCCGCGACCCGCTCGAACCTCGTGCAGATCCTCCAGCAGGAAGAGCGGATCGACGTGGACGGGATCGTCGACGACTGCATCCGGAAGGCCACGATCCTCTAGGTTCCGGTGGCCCGAGGTCCGTCGCGCGTTCTACCGATGTACCGGAAGCTCCGACTCTGCTCGAACAGCGGCGGTTTCGAGGCGATCCCGGACCGACCGCGCGCGCTCGACCTCGCGGCCGTGCGGCGCTCGTTCGAGCGGGCGGGGATCGCGGTCGTCGACGCGCGGGTCATGCTCATCGTCGGTCTCGATCCGGAAGTGACGATCAGCCGCACCGGTCGGCTCCTGTTCAAGACCAAGGACCCGGCGGCGGCCGAGCGGGCCTTCCGCGACGTCGAGCGCCACCTGGTTCCGCCCTCGACCGCCGGAGATCCGGCCGGGGTGCCCCCCTAGGTTAAGGCTCCACCCGACCTAGGCGAGCGGAGGACCGCCGTGCGCGAGACCTGGGTCGTCGGAGCCGCGTCGAACCGCTTCGGCAAGATGCGCGAAACCGGCCGCGAAGCGGCGACCCGGGTCGCGATGCAGGCGATCGAGACGTCCGGCCTCACCCCGCAGGACATCGGCTACACCTTCGTCGCGAACTGCTTCGGGATCGCCGAGCACCAGGCCCACGTCGGCCCGCTGATCAACAACGGGCTCGGGATCCCCGACACGCCCTCCGTCACGCTCGAGTCCGCGTGCTCGTCCTCGAGCGCCGCGCTGCACGAGGCGTTCGTGCATGTCGCGGGCGGGTTCGCGGACGCCGCGCTGGTCGTGGGAGCCGAGAAGCTCTCCCACCTCGACACGCTCACGTCGACGAGCTACTTCGCGATCGCGGCCGACTACGCGTTCGAGACGCGGAACGGCGCGACGTTCCCCGGCCTCTACGCGACGCTCGCGAGCGCGTACCGCCAAGCGTTCCCGACGCGCGACGAGATGTTCGGTTCGGTCGCGATCAAGAACCACGCGAACGCGGCCCGGAACCCGCACGCCCACTTCCAGAAGGAGATCTCGATGGACACGTACCTGGGCTCCCCGATGATCGCGACCCCGCTCCGGCTCTACGACTGCTGCCCGTTCTCGGACGGCGCGGCGGCGATCGTCGTCGCCGCCAAGGAGTTCGTCAAGAAGCCCGTGGGCGAACCGCTCGTCGTCCGGGCCTCGGCCCGCTCGGGCTCGGTCACCGACATGCAGGACCGACCGGACCTGCTCGGGTTGCCGGCGACGCGGACCGCGGCCGCCAAGGCGTTCCGGCAGGCGAAGATGGAGCCGAAGGACATCGACTTCCTCGAGGTGCACGACTGCTTCACCATCGCCGAGGTGCTGGCGCTCGAGGATCTCGGCTTCTTTCCGAAAGGCACCGGGGCGAAGGAGAGCGCCGAGGGCGTGACCGCGCGGGACGGGAAGCTTCCCGTCAACCCGTCCGGGGGTCTCAAGGCGAAGGGCCACCCGGTGAGCGCGACCGGCGCGAGCCAGGTCGTGGAGATCTTCGAACAGATGAACGGCCTCGCCCCGGGTCGGGAGGTCCCCAAGACCGGGACCGCGCTCGCCCACAACGTGGGGGCGACCGGCGGCTCGTGCTCCGTCCACATCTTCTCGCGCCGCTAGCGGGGGATCGGTGTCGGCGAGCGACGAGTCCCTCCCGAAGGCGCCGCACGCGATCGAGGATTTCCTGCGGGCGTACACCGAGGAGGGTCGGTTGCGGGGGTTCCGCTGCCCCAACTGCGGTCTCGTGACCGCGACCTGGGGCCTCGCGTGCGCGCGGTGCGGCCACCGGGGCCTCGAGGAGACCGAGCTCTCGCCCCGGGGCCGCGTGAGCGCGTTCACGATCCTCCACGTCCCCGGGGACGAGTTCCTGAACGACGCCCCGTACGCCTACGTCGTCGTCGATCTCGACGGCGGGGGGCGGATCACCGGCTGGATGCCCGAGGTGCGGGCCCCCTCCGAGATCAAGATCGGGGAGCGCGTCCGCTTCCAGCCGGGCTACAAGCCCGGAGTGCAGTTCGTCCGCGACGCCGACGCTCCGCGGTCCGGGTGAGGCCGCGTGCCGGACGCCCCCCCGAGCTCGGACGTCCCCCTGTGGGTCCGCCGTTACCCGGCCGGGGTGGCCCCGCACCTCGAGGTGCCGAACGAGCTGCTCCCCGAGATGGTCGCGAAGAGCGTCCAGCGCTGGGGCGCGCGGACGGCGATCGTCTACTACGGCTCGAAATGGTCGTACGAGCGGTTCTGGCACGAGAGCGAGCGGTTCGCCGCCGCCCTGGCGCGGGACGGCGTGCGGTCCGGCGACCGGGTCGCGCTGTACCTCCCGAACTGCCCGGTCTACCCGATCGCCTTCTTCGGCGTGCTGCGGCTCGGAGCGATCGTCGTCCAGGTGAGCCCGCTCTACCTGGGACAGGACCTCGCTCGCCTCCTCAAGGATTCCACCCCGAAGGCGGTGGTCACGCTCGAGTTCCTGTATCCGAACCTCGCGAAGGTCCGTTCGGAAGCGCCGGTGCCCCGCGTGTACGTCGCGCGGCTCCGGGAACTGTACCCCTGGTACACCCGGCCGTTCGTCAACTCCGTGATGCGCCGCCAGCACCTGTCGACCGAGTTCCCGAGCGACGCGGAGGTGATCGCCTGGAGCTCGGCGATCCGCAGCCCGGGCCCGGTGCCCCCGTTCCGAGGCGACCCGGCCACGACCCCGGCCGTCTTCCAATACACCGGGGGGACCACCGGGCGACCCAAGGCCGCCGTGCTGACCCACCGGAACCTCGTCGCGAACGTCGTCCAATCGGACGCCTGGAACCTCACGCGACGGCCGGGCGAAGAGGTCGTTGTCGCTTCGATCCCGTTCTACCACATCTACG
>JASHUJ010000165.1 GCA_030040035.1 Thermoplasmata archaeon | reverse complement strand
AGGCCCGCGACGACGGCGAAGAGGGCCCACGCGGCGAGCCCGCGCATTCCCGTCGGGTTCATCCGATCCTCCGGACCGCGGGCCGACGCAGGTAGTCGACGAACCGTCCCAGGGACCAGTAGTCGTCCCAGTCGACCGTCGGGGCCTCCTGCCAGGCGCGCGCGATCTGGTCGCGCCGCGCCAGCCGGCTCATGCGGTCGACGAGCGCCTCGTCCTCCGGGGCGAGCGGAGGGGAGGCCGGATAGATCGGCAAGGGCGACGGGCTGAGCGCCACGACCGGGAAGCCGCGCCGTCGCACGTACGGGACCAGGTCGGCTCGGCCCTCGTCCGCGAGCGACGAGAACACCACGGTCGTGACGCCGGGCGGGAAGTAGCGCCGGAGCGCGATCGCGCACCGTTCGGACGGCGCGTCGGCCGGGCTCGTGCGCGCCGCCAGGAGCGCGCGACGGAGGCGCTGTTGCTGGGTCCGGCCCGCGGCGAGGGGCACGGCCGTTAGGAACTCGCCGAAGATCCCGAGGCCGACCCGGGACTTCACGCGCAGGAACGAGTTCGCGATCCCGACCGCCGCGGCCCGGGAGACGGCGAGGAGTCGACCGTCGATCGCCGGGCCGAGCGAGGTCGGCCGGGTGTCGAGGACGAGCAGGATGTCGCCGGTGCGGTCGACCTGGTACTCGTTCGCCAGGAGACGGCCGGCCCGCGCGCTCGCGGGCCAGTTGATCCGACGGAGCGGGTCGGTGGGCGAGGCCTCGCGGATCCCGTAGAACTCCCCGGCGACGCCGACCCGTCGCGAGAGCGTCTCCCCGGGCAGGACGATCGTCCGACGCAACCGGACCTCCCCGATCCGCAGGAGGTCGGGGGGATACCGCTCCACGACGAGCTCCGAGAGTCCCACGTCCGCCCGCCGTTCGACCAGGCCCGTGGCGTCCCGCCAGACCACGCAGGGCGGCGGGATGACCACGATCGTTGGCTCGAGGGCCGACCACGCGAACCGGAACGTGAGCTCGTCCCGGTCCCGGGCGATGATCGGCGGGGCCTCCTGCCGGAGCCCCGGCGGAGGCGACGCTTCGATCAGGAGATCGTTCGGGTCGACCCGTCCCGCGGCATCCACCGCGCCCACGACGGTGACCTCGGGCCCGGAGCCCTCCGCGGTCCAGCGGGCGGACAGGGAGGGAGTCCCGCGGGGGCCCGAGAGGGCCGCGGCCGGCCCCGCGAGCAGGAGCGGGATCGCGAGGAACAGCGGGACCGGGTCCCGACCGGCGACGGCCGCGATCAGGAGCGCGCCGGCGGTTCCGAGGAGGAGGTACGCGCTGGGCCGGAACCGCAGCAGACCGACCCGGCGCCGCCCGGGCGCGCTCACGTCCGCGCCTCGAGATCGTCCACGCGTCCTCCCAGGTAGGCGCGGAACTCCTCCGGGCTCATCCGGGAGAACCGGTCGATCTCATCGGGGGAGCGGGGTCCGCGATCCGACACGCCGGCGTGCCGGTCGAGCACGTCGAGGAGCAGCACGAGCCGTTCCCGTCCGAGGCGTCCCGACACGAACGCGGTGCGCACCGCCGCGGGGCGCGGAGGCAGGCTCTCGGGCGAGGGCCGAGCGCGCCCAGTACCGGAACGGAGCGCCACCTCGAGGAAGAGGAGGGCGGCGGCGACGACCGCGATCACCGCGGCCGGCACGGCGATCGAGAGGTTGGGTCCGGCCCAGATCGCGATGCCGGTCGCCGCCAGCGCGGCCACGACGAGACCCCAACCGTACGGCGCCGTCATACCGGTGCGGGGGACCGGGCGAGATCGGCGAGCGCCTCCCGTACCGCCGCCCGGGCGCGGTCCACGGCCCCCGGTGAGAGGGGATGGGAGGAGTAGCGGGCCTCCTCGAACAGGCGCGTGAGGGCCTCGGCGGGCTCGGGTCGAATGCCGAGCCGCAAGAGGTGGGTGGTCCGGATCTCCTCGGGGGTATCGAGCTCCACACTGCCGACCATGGAGGTCAGCCGTTCGAGCACCGATTCGTACAGCTCCAGGATCGCCGCTCGGGGGTCGCCCCCATCGGCGAGCGATCGGTTCGCCCGCTCGAGGGCCGACCGGACGTCCGGCGCCTCGGCGGGCGCAGCGTCCCGGCCGGCCGAACGCTGGCGTCGCTCGTCGAGGTACGCCCGCGCCTGGGGCAGACCGATCGCGACGGCCGCGATCGCGACCCCCGCGATGATCAGGAACGGGACCCACGAGGGGATCGAGGGGGACCAGAGCACGCCCCCCGGACCGGCGGCCGGGCTGCTCCCGGAACTGTTGCCTCCGCCGCTGTTCGTGGAGTTCGAGACGGGGGTCGACAGCACCTTTCCGTTCGGCTCGGGTCCTCCGGCGAGGAACGTGTGCGCGGCGGCGATGAAGAGGATGGCGAAGAGCACCACGAAGAGGACCGTGATCACGTTGCGTCGTGGCACCGGTGCCGTGGGCCCGCTGAGGCGCTGATACACGAGCCCGCAAAGGATGGCGACCCCCACCGCGAGCAGCAGGTCCGCGAAGAACGAACTCGGAAGGACGATGAGCGGTGCGGGCGAGGACGTGTAGCCCGAAGGGGTCGCCGCGCCGATCAAGAGGCTCGCGGCCGCGCCCGAGGCCAGGGCGATGGCGAGCACCAGCAAGAGCACGATCGACGGTCGACTCGCGGTCGGCATCCCGAACCGGTCCCCCCGCTCCGGCGGAAGGACTAGGGGTCCACCGCGCTTAACCCTCTTTGGGGTCCGGTCCGGCGACCGTTCGGCCGGCCGTCGGCCCGCCCGCGGGGAGGCCGGATCGTCCCTCCGGGGTCGCGGGGGATGGCCGGTCTCCGGGGGACTTCGAGAGGAAGTAGAAGCTGCGCCGCTCGTGCTCGGCGGCGACCACCGCGAAGTCGTCGACCGCGTAGCCCAGGTCGAACGCGAGACGGAACGCGTCGCGCACGGCGTGCCGCCACCGACGGACCGCGGCCGGTTCGTGCTCGCGCACGGACTCGAGGTCGAAGGGGATCTCGAGATGCGCGGACGCCGCGGTGGTCTCTGCGACCGCCGTAGGGACGCGAAGGCCGCTCTCGCCCGGTTCCGTCTCGAGGAGCGCCGCCGCGCGCTCCCAGCGGGCGCGGATCTCGGCGGGGGACGGAAGCTCGCCCGCGAGCCGCTGGCTGACCCGGTCCGACGCGAGCGCCCAGACCGCGCGGACCCGGTCGGTCTCGAGCCCCCGGTTCGCCGTGTCCCCGAGCTGTCCGTAATAGTGCGGGTAGTACCGATCGGGTCGGGCCCCGAGCCGGCGCACGAGGAGGCTCGCCGCGCGGCTCTGGAGCGGATCGAACGCCTCGCGGATCTCGGCGAGGCCCTGCTGCATCACCTCGTCGCGCTGGAACGCCTTCAGGCGGAACCCGAGGTGGTGGTTCTGGTATTCCGGCCGTACGAGCGTGAGGTGCGCGTAGTGGTAGAGCGTCGTACCGTCCCATCCGATCAGCGAGGCCGCGACCCCCGCGAGGTAGATGTCGGCGAACGCGCCCAGGACGAGGCCCCCGTTGTCCTGCAGGGCCCGGAGCAGCGCCGGGGGGACGCCCCCCGCCGCCTCGGGTCCCCAGACCGACCGGGCGATCTCCTCGACCTGGCGGAACTCCTCGGGCTTCTCGAGCCGTCGGAAGCGGAACCCCTCACCCGGCGCGCTGGTCCCGCTCGCGGCCACGCTGGTTCACGGGACCGCGCTACTTAACCCGGGCGCGCGCCCGACGCTAGTTCCGGAGCCGGAGTTCGGCGCGCTTCTGCTGGTAGCGCGACTCGTCGGCCGGCGTGAGGTCCCACAAGAGGTCCTCGAGCTCGGGGATGTTCCGCAGGAACTCGGCCTTGCTCTTCGTGACCATCAGGTGCTCGAACTTGCGGCGGGCGTAGAAGTAGGCCCCGACGAGGTAGGCGCCGACGATCGAGACGATCGGGCCGACGATGATGAAGACGAGGTTGTAGTTGGCGCTCGGCTGGTCGGTCGCGGAGTTGATCGCGGTGAACGGGTAGGCGCTCGAGAGCGGCGTGAAAAAGCCGACCGCGAGGATCGTCAGGAGGATGCCGACCGCGAAGACGAAGATCGAGATCGCCGCCCGGTACGAGCGCAGACCGTGGCGGAAGCGACGGCCGAACGGGACCTTCTCGGGCTCGGGGGGCATGCGGAACGCGGGAGGCGGGTCCCCTTAAAGTTTCTTTGAGGGTCAGCGATCGTCCTGATTCCCCGGCTTCTCGGTCGAAGCGAGCGGACGGTCGGTCCGAGCGTACGGGGTCGTCGTGCGGGGGCGTTCCGCCGGGGGTCCGACGGTCGGCGCGGGGATCGCCGCGAGGATCGGCCGGAGCCGGTGGTACACCAGCACGGCACCGAAGAGCGCGACGATCGCGGCTCCGAACGCGACCGCCCCGCCGGTCGCGGCCCCAAGCCCGAGCAGGAAGAACCCGACGGCTCCGAAGATCGCTCCCGACACGGGACCCCCGCCGACGCGTCCGCTGCCGGGCCGGCTCCGGGTCGACAGGAGGGCCCCGGCCGCTTCGAGCCCCACCACGGCGCCGGAATCGAGGACCACGAGCACGATCCCCGTCGGGGTGATGCTCGGCCCGGCGAAGTACTCCGAGGCGAGGGCGAGGACGATGATCCCCCCGATCGCGACGCGGTAGCCGAGGGCATAGAACGGTCCGCTCTCGTCCGACCCCCAGAAGTGGGTGCGCAGGAGCGCCCACTGGGCGATCTCGGTGCCCACGACGAGGAGGGCGAGGAAGACGAGGCCCCCCAGCAACGCCAAGCTCACCATCGACACGATGTAGAGGACGTAGGCGATCGCGAGGGGGACTCCGACGAAGAGGCCGGCCGTGTACGCGAACAGCTCCCGGCGCTCGTCGAAGAGGCTGGCCGGGACCTGCGGGGTCGCGTACCGCCCGACCTCCCACCAGACGAAGCCACCCGAGAGGACGACGCCGATGAGCGCTCCGAGCGACAGGGGGAGGGACGGCGCGACCATCGTCAATCGACCTTGCGACCGGCGGCGAGGAATCCGGTGTGCCCCAGCATGTCGAACTCGGGACGCGTCCCTCCGTCGCCAACGTGCAGGCCCCGTTCCAAAAGCTCCGAAGCTCGGACCTCGACGAAGCCGTGGCTCCGAAAAGCACGGACCGCGCGCTCGAGCTGGTTGTAGGTCGGCGTATAGGTCGCGGCATGGCCGCCGACCGCGAGCGCCGTTCGCGCGGACGGCAGCACGTCCCACGGCTCGGGAAGGTCGAGCACCACGCTATCGAGGTCCGACTCGTCGATCCCCTGGCGGCCCACGTCACGCTCGCGGAACGTAACTCGCGCCGAGAGGCCCGCCCGTTCCACGTTCGAGCGAGCGGTCTCGAGGAAGTCCGCGCGTCGATCGAACGAGGTGACGCGCCCGGTCGGTCCGACGGCGTACGCGAGCGCGATGGTGAGCGCTCCGCTGCCGGCCCCCGCTTCCGCGACGCGAGCCCCCGGACCGACCCCGGCGACGTAGAGGAGCTGCGCAGCGTCCTTGGGCGTCACGATCTGCGCTCCGCGATGTACCGAGGCGAGGAGATCCGCGAGCGAAGGGCGGACGAGTCGGTACCGGGCCCCGGACCAGTCGATGGGCCGGCCGACCGCTTGACCGATCTCCGCCCCGAGGTCGATCACGCCGTCGTCCCCGACCGGTTGCGCGCCCCGGACGAGCCGTACCAGCAGGCCGGCGCGTCCCGAGCCGCACAGTAGGGCGGTCTCGCCCTCGATCCAGGGATCGCTCATCGGTCTATCCGCGACGATGGTGGGGTCGACGTTCCCCCGCGAGTACTAATCGACTGTCCCCGGGAGGGCGGTCGAGCACGGGTGGCGTTCGGAAGGGACCGGGTGCCCTGCTCGATCGCCGTCAACTGAACACGAGATTGAGATCTCCCGAGTAGGAGGAGCTCGGCGACGTGACGGTCAGGTTCATCGTCGCGTTGCCGTTGCCCGGCACCGTCAGGGGCACTTGGACGCCGCTGAGCGAGAAGCCCGTCGTGTTCGTGGTGACGGTCTGGACCGTGCACGCGGTGGCGTTCACGTTCGGCACCTCGAGCTCGAGCGCCACGCCGGCACCGGTCGAGCCGTTGTACCCGTAGTAGCCGATCGGGGTCGAGTTGAGCCCGCACACGTTGTCGGGCGCCCAGACGTTGATGAACTGGACCTGGATCGGCGGCGCGGCGGACGTCGCGAAGAACGCGTAGGCGGCGACGGAGACGATGATCAGCACGACCACGACGACGAGGATCACCACCACGAGACGGGAGACCCGGCGCCGCGGCGGAGGCGCGACGACCGGCGGAGGCGCCATGAACGGAGCGCTGGGAGTCGCGGGCGCCGAGGGGAGCGGACCGGCCGGCGATGCCAGCGACGTTCCGCAGAACTGGCAGAACGCGGCCCCGAGCGGGACCGGGGCACCGCACGACGGGCACGACTGCGACTGCACGTCTTCCCTCCTAGCGCACCTCTACTTGTACTCAACTCCGAGCCCGGCTCGGTCCGGCGACGCGTCGACCGGCCCGGGGACGGCGGGGGGACTGATGCGCCGCGCGAGCCGCTGTCGCGGCGCCGTCGGGCGGGAGCCGTAGGGTCCACCGGAGGGCCCGCACGAGTCGCCGTCGGGCCTCGTCGGGGTCGCGCCGGGTGGAGACCATCAGCAGGGTGCCGCCGAGCAGGAACGAGATGATGTCGGCGATCACTTCCGGATCGTCCTGGTGGGGGATCCGGCCGCGGGCCTCCATTCGGCGGAGGAACGCTTGGAGCTCTTCCACGTCCTTCCGGGAGTCGTCGCGCAACGCCTGTTGGATCTCGGGATCGGCGGCCGCGTCGACCACGACCTGGTGCCAGACGGCCGGGTTGAACTCGCCGGAAAAGATCTTGTCGATGGTCCCGGCGATGCCTTCGGCGACGTCGCCCTTCTCCACCGCTCGTTCGAGCTGCGCCATCATCTCGTCGCGGTACTCGCTCAGGATCGCCTCCAGGAGCTGGGCTTTGGAGGAGAAGTACAGGTAGAGCGCGCCCTTGCTGACCCCGATCTCGCGCGCAATATCGTCCATCGTGAGGCCGCTGAGGCCCTTGCGCTGGATCGCCGACACGGCGGCCCCGATGATGCGGGCCCGGGCCTGCACCTTGTATTCCCGCACGACCTTCGGCATGCGTTCCCCCGGCGCGACCGATCCCGATCAAGCCGAACGACCGTATAATGACTGTCTTGTAGCAGGAAGTATGACCTAAAGACTAAATACTGACCAATAGTCATGTTTCCGCGAACACGAGGCTCCATGACGGCGGCACTCCCCTCGGCACCCCGCGCCCCCCGCGAAACGTCCGAACCGTCCGCACTGCGCTCCCGGCTCCGGGAGCTGGAGGGCGTCATCGTCCTAGTTGGGATCTTCTTCGCGATCCTGATGGGGGCGATGGACGCGCTCGTCGTCTCGACGGTCCTGCCCACGATCGCGGGCGATCTGCACCAAGTGAACGGGGTCACCTTCGTCGTCAGCGGCTATCTCGTCAGCTCGACGATCGCGATCCCGATCTTCGGACGCCTCTCGGACATCTCGAGTCGACGCAACGTCTTCCTCGCCGGCCTCGTCATCTTCATCGCCGGCTCGATGCTCGCCGGCCTCAGCCAGAACCTCACCGAGCTGATCATCTTCCGCAGCGTGCAGGGCTTCGGCGGCGGCGGAATCTTCCCGGTCGCGATCGGGATGGTCACCGTGATGTTCCCGCCCGAGCAGCGGACCCGCGCGGTCGCGCTCCTCACCGCGTCCTCGGGGATCGCGATCGTCGCCGGTCCGCTCCTCGGAAGCTACATCGTCTCCGTCACGACCTGGCGCTGGGTCTTCTACATCAACCTGCCCTTCGGCGTCTTCGCCGCCGCGATCGTCGCCCTCGCCGTGGGACCCCTTCGGTCCTCTACCGGCGGACGGCTCGATCTCCCCGCGACGGCCCTGCTCGCGGGCTGGGTATCGACCCTGATGATCGCCCTCGTCCAGGTCGCGGACGCGGGCTGGGGCTGGGCCGATCCGCGCATCCTCGCGCTCCTCGCCGGCACGATCGCCCTGTTCGCCGCGTACCTCGTCCGGGAGCTCCGCATCGCGGACCCGCTGATCCCCTGGCGGATCCTCGGGCGGCGCGTGATCGCCTCGGCGAGCGCGATCAGCTGGTTCACCGGGATCGTCTTCAGTGCGCTCATCACGTTCCTGTCGCTCTACGTCGGGATCGTCCTCGGTCACTCGGCCGCCGACATCCGGAACATGATCTACTTCGTGGCGATCCCGCTCGTGATCGGCGCCGGTTCGGCGGGGGCGATCCTCAACCGGGTCCCCTACCGGGTCGTCGTGGTCCCGGGGCTCCTCCTATCGGGCCTCACCGCGCTCGCCCTGACCGTTCTGACTGCCGCGACCCCGCTGTGGGTCTTCTCCTTCGGCTTCCTCCCGACCGGGGGCATCGCCCTCCCCCTCATCCCGGTCGGCTTCGGACTCGGTCTGAGCCTCGCCGGCGCGACGGTCGCGGTGCAGAACGAGGCGCCTCCGCGGGAGGTCGGCGCGGCGGTCGGGCTCGTGCGGTTCTTCCAAAGCCTCGGCGGTGCGATCGGCCTCTCCCTGCTCACGATCTATCAGGCCTGGCGGTTCCAGGGGCTCAGCAAGGGCGCGACCACGCCGACGGCGGTGCTCAACGCGCTCGTGCAATCCTACAACGAGGTGTTCCTGCTCCTCGCGATCTCGGTCCTGCTCGCCTTCGTCGCGGCGTTCTGGCTGACCGGTCGGGTGAAGGTCTCGCAGCCGACCGCGACGCCGACGCTCGAAGTGACGGCGAAATCCGAGCCGCCCGCCTAGCGTCCTGAACGGTCCGCCGATCTCGCCGCGCACCGCGCAGGCCCCCGCGGTGCTATGCGGCCCTTCGCTCTCCGGACCGGCGAGGTTCGTTGGCTGATGGAAGATCGGACGGATTCGGCTACCCTCGCCACGGGGCGAGACGGGTCGATCGCCGTCCGAGCCGCTGGCCTCTCCGACGTTTCCGCGATCGTGGAGATCCTGACGGAGGCGGCCCGGCACCAGCAACGGTTCCGAGCCGGCGGCGGCTGGCCGGTTCCGTTCCCCCGGGAGCCCATCGAGGAGGGGATCCGCCGACGGGAGTTCCACGTCGCCGAGCGGGGCCCGGTCGCGGTCGCCACGTTCAGCCTATCGTGGGACGATCCGAGGTTCTGGGGTCCCCAGCCGCCGGTGGCCGGGTATCTCCACAAGCTCGCGGTGCGGCGGTCGGAGGCGCACCTCGGGGTGGGCCGTGAGTTGATCGAGTGGATCGCGCGCCGGACCCGGGCCGAGGGCCGCTCCCTCCTGCGCCTCGACTGTCTCGCGGCGAACGCCCGTCTCGTCGCGTACTACGAAGCGGCGGGCTTCCGAAAGGTCCGCGCCATCCGCCTCGGACCACCCGCGCCGCCGTTCGATTTTCAACTGATGGAGCGGACCCTCGACGAACGGAGCGGCGCGACGAACCGGTAGACCTCCTCCCAGCGATCCGGTTCGGGCCGGCCGTCCGGCACCGATCGGCCCGGGGTGCGGTGGACGAGTTTCCAGCCGTGGGCCCGCATCAGGGCCTCGAGCACGTACGCCGACCAGATCGACTGCGTGAACTCGACCGACCATCGACCGGAGGCCGGCCGGGCTCGGATGTGGATCCGTCCTTCCTCCAGGTCGACCGACCGGGTCCGGCTCACAATCGTTCCGCGTTTGTGACGCTGCGCAAACGGCCCTCGGGTCCAGGATCCCCGCCAGAACATCCCGACGACGTCCCGGTAGTCGAGAAGGAAGGTGCTCCCCGCGTGGACGTTCGCGGCGCGGAGCCGGAGCAGCTCGACCATCTCACCGACCGAAAGATGTCCGAGCGCGTTGCCGAGGAGCGCCAGCGTGTCGAAGCGGCCTCGGACGCGGAGGCGAGTGATGTCCCCACGGAGGAATCGGGCGGTCGATCCCCGGGCCCGAGCCGCCGCTCGAGCCGCGCGCAGCATGTCCGGGTGCACGTCGACTCCGACGTACCTGCGACCGGACGGCGCGACGATCGACTCCAGCACGCCACCGCCGCACCCCAGATCGAGCACGGAACGGCCGACGTAGCGCCGGTGCGCGTGGAAGAACCGCGTCAGCTCGGCGTAACGATTCGGATCGGAGACGAGATAACGACGATAGTTCTCCGCCGTGCGATAGTACCGGACGAGACTGCGGTCCATCGGGTGGACCCCCAGCGCCCGACGACCGATTAAGGGCCTCCTGCCGCCGGTACCGCGAACACCCCAGCGGCACCTTAATGGCCTTCTTTTCGGGTCCCGCGGCCGGGTGCCGGGCCCGTGTCGACGAGCTTCGATCGGCGAGCCGGGCGGGGCGCCCTCGTCGTCGGAATCGTTCTGCTGTTCGCGGGTTCGGGTCTCGCGGTGAGTTCGGCGGCTTCGCCGGGAGCCTCCACTGAATCCGGGGCGAGTCGTGCGATTCCGACCGTCCTCTCGATCAGCCCGAACCTCGGGCCCGTCGGAAACCCGACCGCGACGAACGGAACGTTCGCGCCTGCGGCGACGATGAGCTCTCCCGCCCTCCCCGATCCCATTCCGTCGGCGATCGAGCACGACGACCGGGCGGCGGCCGGTTACGTCGGTCTCGCCGGGTCCGTCGTCGGAAATCTCGATGGATACGGCACGGCGCCCGCGCTGGACGGGGTCACCGTGAACGCCTACGGGACGCACTGCTCCGCGTCTCCGCCCTCCCCCCTCAGCTGCCCGGTCCTGAACACCACGACGACGGGGCCGAGCGGGAATTTCTGGTTGAACCTCTCGTCGGGCTCGGCCTACTACATCGCGGCGAGTCCCGACGCGTCGCTCACGGGACCCGGATTTCCGAGCGGGTTCGGGGGCGCGGTCGCCAACGTCAGTGTGAAGAACGGATCGACCGTCCTTCTCACGGTCGATCCCGAGGTGCTGTACGGCAACACGTCGATCGTGCTGCCCGAGTACACCTGCGACTCGGCGTATCTGAACGACCTCGCGAGCGGCACCGGGCCCGGCTGTCAGAACCCGGTGCTCTCGTGGACGCAGAGCGGCGTGTACTACCTCACCTCGGCCAACGAGCTGGCCTTCTACTCGTTCGTCAACCGGACCCTCGACAACCTGACCGGCTGGACGCCCCTCTACCAGGATTTCCCCGCCTACGCGATGATCCCGAACGACCTCCTGATCACCCAGGACGGATCGTACCTCTACGGTTGGGGTACCCTCACAAACAAATCCACCACGATCACCGCCGAAGCCGTGAACGTGACGACGCACGAGCGGTTCGAGTACAATTTCACCGGGGTCACCACGAGCTCGGTCCGGTCGAACGGCCAGGTCCAGCTGACCGGCTGGGACGGGAACGACTCGCAGATGACGCTCATCCTGACGAACGGCGAAGTGATCGACCACTCCCTGTGGAGCCAGACCCAGCGGGTCGTCGGGACGCTCGACTACTACGAGGCGAACAATGTCTACTGGGAGCCGTATCTCAACGGCTACATCAACGTCCAGGCGGACGGCAGCGCCGCGGACGGGATCGAGGAGTGGCAGCTCTCGGGCCCGACGAACCTGGACCTGACGCGGACGTACGACGGGACCTGGGACTCGGGGATCAAGGTCAACGGGGTCAACGGGATCGCGTTCAACGTCACTTCGCGCGAACTCTCCGTGCAGGCCGAATGGTCCGGATTGACGTACGCCGTGAACGGGACCGGCGCCCTCACGACCCTGCTCGACGTCACGAACTACTATCCCCCCGGCTCGCCGCCGGCCGTGCCGATCGGGCCGGTCTCCGCGTCGGACCGATCGTCGCTCGTGGCCGCGGGGCCGATGGTCAACGGGAACTACGAGGGCTTCGGCAACGATTCCTGGCTCATCCGCATGACCCCGGGCCACGTCGGATTCCTGGCGACGAACGTCAGTCCGTACCTCCCGAACACCGTGTTCGCCGGCGTTCCGATCTACTCGTGGGTCCAGTGGTCGCAGGAGGGTCAGTTCTACAACGCGTCGTATCTCATCGCGCCGAACTCGTACGCCTGCGAGCGGGAATCCCACGGCGCGTGCGCGATCAACGGGAGCGCCGGAGGGCCCGTCGGCACGATCTGGTGGATGTGGCAGCTCGGATCGCCCGAGTTCCCGGGGTCCGCGACCGTGGGTCTGGCCGACGCGAGCTCGCCCCCTCCGACCGATATCACCGCGGCGCGGACGAACGGCTCTGCGATCGCGCTCGTGTGGCAGCCCCCGCTCACGACGCCGATCCTCAATTACACCGTGGCCTGGGGTCCCACCACGGACTACACCCACTTCGCCTCCGTCGGTCCAGAGAACGACTCGTTCACGATCGTTGGACTCGCCGCCTCGACCCACTACGACTTCGCCGTGGAGGCGTGGAACCTCCACTTCCACGGGTCGAGCGACGGGATCCGCGGCGCCTCCACGACCCGGGCCAGCTACACGGTCACCTTCCACGAGAAGGGGCTCCCGTCGCAGACGCCCTGGAACGTGTCGCTCGGCACGTCGAACGCCTCCGCCACCAACGGCACGATCAAGTTCGCGGTCGCCCCCGGCGTCTATCACTTCACGGTCGCGACGTCCGTGAGCGGCGCGTCGACGGGATCGTTCGAGGTGAACCGGTCCTCGGTCACGGTCCATCTCGCCTTCTCCCACGTGAAGTTCCACGACTCCGGCCTCCCGTCGGGACTGGAATGGACCCTCGCCACGAACGGCCTCTCGCAGGGCGGAATCGGTCGCACGCTGTCCGTCTACCTCCTGAACGGATCGTACGAGTACCTCGCGGTCCCGTCCGATTCGCAGTATCTCAGCGCGTCCGGGGCGTTCGCCGTGAACGGCACGGCGGAGACCGTCGCCGTCGCGTTCTCCCCGGCCGGTGCCACGCCCGCGACGGACCCCGGGACGCCGTCGAACGTCACCGGTCGCGCGCCGACCGGGGCCCGGGCGCTGGGGTTCGGGCTCGGTTGGGGCATCCTGGTCACGTTCCTGACGGAAATCCCGCGGCGCTGGCGGGCGGCA
>JASHUJ010000164.1 GCA_030040035.1 Thermoplasmata archaeon | reverse complement strand
CACTCGATCCGGCCGAACCGCGCGTTCCGGTAGCCCTGGTAGCCGAACGCGGTCACGAGGATCCATTTGAGCATCCGCACCCGCCGCTTCAGCCGCTCCGCCTCCTCGGGCGGGATCCCGGGGCGCGCGAGCGCCGCCTTGTAGGCGAGGCGCCGCGCGAGGAGCGGGGCGAGCGTGCGGGGGATGAGGCCGACCCGGCGCGTGCACGACCGGTAGCCGAGCCCCGGAGCGCGGAGCGGGCTCGCGGGGCAGCACCGGCACTCGAGGGTCTCCGCGGAGAGGTTCTTGCGGACCATGATGTGCGGGTAGAGGCTCGCGAAATCGAACTCGTCGATCCGATCGTGGACGCCGACCGGCGGGAGGAAGATCGCCCCGCCCCGGTCGGCGCGCACGAGGTGGTCGGCGCGCCGGAAGTCCTCGGGGCGGTTCTTCTTCCACGGGACGTGCGCCCCGAGCTTCAGCGCCTGCGCCATCTCCATCGCCGTGAAGCACGTCCCGGGCGACTGGCGGACGACCGTCTGGAGGGAGAGGCGGGAGAGCCGCGCCGCGTCGACGAGCCCCGCGACCTCGGCGTCGTCGTAGAGGAACGAGTTCTCCCGGTCGATGTGGAACCGACCGGGCAGGGGATACGCGGCGGACCGGTGGAGCACCCGGCCGTACGACTCGAACGAGCGCGCCGGGCGGGTCGGCGCGAAGCCGACCCGCTCCCGCCCGAGGACGAACTCGCCGGGCGCGAGGCCGCACGCGAGGGCGCGCCGGTAGAGCCACGGGAGGTCGAACGCGTCGCCCCCCTGGGTGAGCAGGAGGTCGGGGTCGCTGCGCGCGAGCTCGCCAACGAGCGCGCGCAGCACGCCCTCCTCGGGTCCGTCGAGGATCGTGTCGCCGACGCGCACCGAGCCGATCCGGCCGTCGGGCGGCGGGATCCGGCCGCGCCGCTCGCCGACGATCTGGATCTCGAGCGGGGCGAGCCGGATCGGCGGGGTCGCGTAGTCGATCGTCTCGGCCGGCTCGGTCGCCGCGAGGTCGGCGCCCGTTCCGACGACCGGGGCGAACGGGTAGAGGCCGTGCGCGAGGTGGTAGAGCTGCGGCGGCGCGAGGTCGACGTCGTAGAGGGTGAACGTCGCGTACCCGCCGAGGGCATCGACCGTGCGGGCGAGCGCGCGGCGGCCAACGTTCAGGGTCGGCGTGACGGCGAGGACGGACCGGGCCCGACGGTCGAAGAGCGACGGCCGGTCGGTCCCCGGCACGACCGACGCGACCCCGGGTCGGCCCGCGAGGTCCCGGGCGAGGCGCGCGAGGTCGGCGCGCGGCCCCGCGACGAGGAACGGCGGGCGGAACTCGACGGCGGTCCGACGGACCCGTTCCGTCCGCCGGTCCTTCACCCAGAGGACGACCGACCGTCCGTCCGCGCTCTCGGTGACGTCGAGGAGCCAGCCGTCGGGGGTCGCCACCCTCCCTCGCTAGCGCCGGGGGTTCGCCGGGGGTGCGGCGCGCAGCCGGACGGCGAGGTCGGTGAGGACGCTCAGGAGGATCGCCTCGAGAAGGTCCGGGCTCCCCACGTACGTCGCCTGCGCGGCGTAGCGGCGGGCGCCGGTGCGGACGATCTCGAACGCCGCCCGGTCCTCGGGGGTGGTGAGAAGCCGCGCGAACTCGTCCCAGCGCTTCATCCGCTCCTCGAGCGCCTGACGGTACGTCGGGGCGGTACGTCCCATGCGACCACCTCCTCGGGGGATCCGTCCCCGTACTCCTCGATCCCGTGCTGGCCGGCCGGTCGCGGCACGACGGCGAGCCGCGCGTCGCTCCGGAGCGAGCGGGCGCGCAGCGTCCCCGCTCCGCGCGCGAACGTGACGAGGTCGCACCACGGCGGTCCCTCGTCGGGAAGGCCAGGGAACTCCGCGAACCCCCCGGGGCCGAGCGTCAGGAGGAGCGGGGCGCGGACCTCCCGGAGGAGGCCCGCGAGGGCGCGGGCGACGTGGCGGAGGAGCTCCTGTCGCTCCTCGAGGGGGATCTCGGCGTCGGCGAAGAGCGCCGGCAGATCGTGACCGATGAGCAGGTCGGCCGGGTGCCGGCGGACCTCCGCGGCCCAGCCGTCGACGAGCGCGACCAGCTGGTAGGCGGTGAACGCCCGGGCGAGCCGGATCCGGTGGAGCGTCTCGGTCGCGTCGAGCCCGAGCGCGCGGCCGAGCTCGCCGATCCGGTACGGATGGAACCGGTTCGCGCCCTCGACGAGCGAGATCCGGTGGCCCGTGCGCGCGCTCCCCGCGTAGACGAGCTCGAGGAGCGGCTCGAGCGCCGGAGCGGTCCCGGTCCAGAGCGTCGCCTCGCCCGGGGCGAGCCGGTGCGCGAGCCAAGGGAAGAGTCCGGGCTCGTCCGGCAGAAGCGCGGCCGGGGGCGTAACCGCGACCCGGCGAGGCGCGCGGGAACGGATCCGGGGAGCCGAGAGCGCCCGGAGCCGACCGGGCAGCGCGAGCGGCTCGCCCTCCGAGGACTCCTCGGGGAACAGGAGGCCGTCGTCCGGGACGGTCGTCGGCCCGAGGGACGTGAGATCGGACATCGCCGGTGCTCGGGGGGTTCCAGCCGTGCGGCCGCTCTAAAGCGCCGTTTCGGGGGACGCTGAAACAGACCGGGGCGGGGCGTTTCGGTCGACGGGCGCGGCTAGGCGCGGCCCCGGCGGCGCCGGCGGAGCGGGTAGACGAACATCCGGTCGCTCGGCGTCTCGGTCCTTCCGCCGGTCGATCGGTAGAGCGCGACCGCCGCGCGATTGGTCGGCGAGGTGAGGACGAACGCTTCCTCGCAGCCGATGCGACGCGCGTCGGCGAGCATCCGCTCGACGAGCGCGGTCCCAACGCCCCGCCGGCGCGCGGACGGCACGACCCCGATCTCGTAGAGGAAGAACTGCGGTCGCGAGGTCCGGATCTGCCGGAGCAGGGAACCGCGGAGGAACCCGATCGGCCGTCGACCCTCGGTCGCGAGCAGGAAGACGTGGCGGGGGTCGGCGAGGTAGCGGCGCGTCGCGTCGAGGTCGAGCGGGCCGTCGAACAGCGTGCGCGCCGCGACGATCCGCTCCGCGTCGGGCCGCCGGGCCCGGGTGATCCGCACGGTTCGCCCCGGGCCGGACTTCGTCATCGCCGACTGGTCGGTCCTCCCGCCGGGCGCACCGGTCGATCGACCCGCGCCCGAGGACATCGGCGGGCGATTTATCTACACCGACCCGCTACGATGGCGGATGGCGTGGGCTGGGGGAGCCCTGCTATCCGGAGCGCCGCTCCAACCTCCCGGTCGGGGGAGCGCGAGCGCCGACGGCCGGTCCGGGTCTCATTCCAACGGGAAAATCGAGCTCGCCGACCTCGGGCCCTCGACGACCGCCGGGCTTCCCCGTTCCCTCCCCGTGCGCCGTAGATGGCAGGCACCGGGCCCGCGCCCGCCGATCCTGCGCTGGCGGTCCGCCACCGTGGCGATCTCGGCGTTCGTCGTGGTCCTCTTCCTCACCCCGACCTCGAACGTGGGGGCCCCGTCCCGGGCACCGCTCGGCGCGGCCGCGGACGCGTCGACGACGAACTCGACGAGCCCCCCGTACCTTCCCTATCTCGCGAGCCCGAGCTCGTATCCGACCCCGGACGAGTTTCCGAACGTCACGGGGAACGTGAGCCTGCCCCAGATCGGAACGATCACCCTCGGGACCACGTTCTACTACGTCCTCGTCTTCGTCGACCAGCTCCCGCAGCTCGGGTACGTCCTCGACTTCGATACCGGCGCGTACGATCCTTCGTCGGCGCAGGCGATCGCCACCAAGGGTTGCGCGGTCAGCTGTACCGACCACCTGCCGATCCACTGGAACGGCGTCACCCCCATCGCGGCGTACGGCGGCGCCCCGATCCAGTACCTCAGCCTTGTCGTCAACGGGACCGGGACGAGCTCGCTCCTGATCGTCGGCGCTTCTTCGAACAACACGACGATGGTCTACGTTTCGAGCGAGGCCGGAGCCCCGGGCAGTTGGGGCTCGCTCACGGGCCAGAGCCCGATCCTCGGGGCCGATCCTCGGATCGACTACGCGGTCGAGGGTTGCGGGGTCACCGTCGTCACGACCGCCGTGAACGCGACCTTCGTCTGGATGACGTTGCGCTGCAACACGCAGATCGAGGGCGGCCCGAACCGGGGCACCGATCCGTCGGGGGACCGGCCCCGGGTGTCCGCCGGGTCGCTCCTGCCCTCCGCGCCGACTCCGGCAAAAGATCCGAGCGGAGCCGCGGTGATCTCCGCGGTCCTTCCCCAGGTCGCGCCCAACGGGTCGTGGGTGACGGTCCTGGGCTCCGGCTTCGACTCCGTCAGCTCCGTGCGCGTCGGCTCGGAGGCCACCGCGTTCCAGCGTACGAATTCGACGAGCCTCGAGGTCTGGGTCCCGCCCGGGAAGGGTTCGGCCAATATCCAGGCGCTCCAGGGCTCGACCTGGAGTGCGGCGACCTGCTCCGATCGGGTCGCTCGGGGGAACGCCGAGGTCCCCGGCACGCCCCAGGTGCTCAGCGTGAGCCCGAACGCGACGGCGAGCGGACCCGTGTTCATCGAAGCGACCAACCTCGCCAACTTCTCCTCGCTCTGGTTCGGATCGCAACAGGTGCCCTCGAGCTCGATCACGTTCGTGAACGCCTCGACCCTCGAGGTGACCACCCTCCCCTCGGGCACGGGGGCGGTGAACGTCACGATCCAGGGGGTCGCGAACTATCTATCCGTGACCAGCCCCGTCACCTGCGCCGACGTCTTCCAGTACGGCTCCTTCTTCCTGTTCAGCGTCAGCCCGAGCGCCGGAACGCCGCCGTTGACCGTGACGCTCGGCGGGACCGGTTTCGAGTCGAACGCCACGGTGTACTTCGGCACGAAGAAGGCCACGTCGACGACGTTCGTCTCGCCGACCGAGCTCCTCGCCGGGGTACCGAAGATCTCGGGCTCGGTGGAGGTCTCGGTCCACGAGGGACCCGCGACGAGCGACGACGTGCGCTTCCGGTACGTGGCGAACCCGCTCAGCGTGAGCGCGGTCCTGCCGGACCAGGGGCCGGCGGGCACGGAGGTCACGATCGACGGCACCGGTTTCAACCAGTCCGCGGTCGCCCACTTTGGATCGAAGGTCTCCGGCAACACGACGTACGTCTCCCCGACCGAGATCGAGGCCGGCGCCCCGGGGGGGAAGGGCACGGTCGCCGTCGTCGTCGACCAGAAGTCGCTCGCCAGCCCGACGGGCTGTCGGGACCGCTACACGTACGGCAAGGCGTACGCCGCCGGGCTGCCCGAGATCGCGGCGCTCTCCTCGACCGAGGGGGTCGGAGGGAGCAACCTCACGATCTACGGGACCGGCTTCGCCGGGACCGACACCGTACTGTTCGGCGGCGTGCCCGCCCTGTCGGTCAATCCGGCCCTCTCCAACGCGAGCGCGCTCAACGTGGTCGTCCCGCTCGGGCTCGGGAACGTCTCCGTGCAGGTCGAGGGACCGGCCGGTACGTCCCCGATCACCTGCAACGGGTTCTTCGACCTCGCGGCCCCGGGGAACCTCACGAACCCGCTCGGGTTCACGGTCGTCGGCCAGGTCGCCCTGCCGCCCTCGACCTCGGCCGTCCCGATCTGGCTCCCGCAGCCCCACCCGTTCTACGACTACGTCGCGGGCGGGATCTTCGGGGGGCTCGGGGTCGCGCAGTACGGCGAGTACGTCTTCGCGGTCAGCGACGGGATCCTGTCCGAGTACTCCGTCACGTTCAGCGGCTACGAGCCGTTCCCGTACTGGTGGGACGACAACGAGATCTCGGCGATCGGCACGAACGTGAGCTCCCCGGTCTTTGACGCGGTCGGGGACACCGCGCTCTCGATCCCGGGCGGTTCCGCCGGGCAGATCGTCGCCGCCCACGACGGCACCGGCGTCATGCTCCTCGTCACCGCCGACGTCAACGGCCGGACCGACCTCGAGACGCTCGTCGCCCCCGGGGTCACGATCGCCCCCGGAGGGTTCGACGACCCGTCGTTCAACTTCTCGGCCTACTTCACGACGCCCGTCGCCGGCTCGGCGTCCGATCCCCAGCTCGTGGCGGCCCCGTACGGCGACTACTACGCGACCTGGCTCGAGAACGGCGCCGGCCCCGAGCAGATCGACGAAGCGATCTACACCGCTTCGGGGAATCTCCTCCAGGCCCCCGAGGTCGTGACCGGCTCCGGGGGGGGTTCGGCGGACAACAACTCCGCCGGGAACGTCTCCCTGACGGTCGATCCGTCCGGCCGACCGGTCCTCGTCTGGGACTGGACGCACGGGCCGGCGACCGGCACGATCGACTACACCGGCGCGTACCTCCCGGCGGCGGCCCAGCTCGGCGCGCTCGAGTCCGCCTGGGCGAGCCTCACGAAGCCGGACTTCCTCGACTTCGGGGCCCGGGCGTCCCTCGCGAGCCTCGAGGCGCGCGCGAGCTCCGGCATGGCGAACGTGAGCCGGGACCTCGGGAAGGGCAATCTTTGCGGCGCGCAGCAGAACGCGTCGAACGTCGTCTACACCAACGACACCTGGATCTCGCCGGCCCCGGCGATCTGGGGGCCCGCGCCCAAGCCGACGTGCGTCGTCTACGTCGGCCGATACCACAACACCGTGCTCGTCAACGCCTCGGGAGTCCTCAGCGCGAACTTCTTCCTCAGCGTCGAGACCCAGTGGTTGCTGGAGGCGCTCGGGGTCGGGGAGATGCCGATCCCGGACTGGGCGAGCGTCGCGGCGCCGCCCACTTCGAACTACCTTCCCTTCCTTCCCGACACGGACGGGATGGCGCACGATAGCCGGCTCGACAGCGTGCTCGTCGCCCCCAACACGACGACCGAGAACTCGCTCTGGCTGCATGCCGTCGGGGTCTTCCAGCCGGAGAGCTCGAGGACCACGCTCTACACCCGCACGCTCGTCGCCTGCGGATCGATCGTCGAGGACGACTCGCCGACGCTCTACCGCGAGTACGCGGCGATCCGGGACCAGGACGGCGGTGCGGCCGGCGGGTCCTTCACGAGCACCGACGGCGTCCCCTCCCCCGTGTTCACCCACCTCTACGCCGCCGATAACGGGACGTGGAACGCCACGTTCCGCGTCACGTTCACGACGGTCAAGACGGTCATCAACGACGGGTGCGGCTCCGGCGACCCGAGCAACGGAACGACCGTCGTGAAGCCGCCGGCGGGCTGGCCGACCGTCGAGGAGTTCAACGTCTCGGGCAATTTCACCACCGGACTCGACCCGGCTCCCTACGAGCTCCAGCTGCACGGCGTCACGAACACGACCGCGAAGGGCGGCCGGGACTACTCGCTGGGCTGGGAGAACACGGTCAACGCGACCGCCTGGCTCTTCCTGAACGGCACGTGCGGGATCGCGGGCGAGTGCAACGAGACCTGGAGCAACTCGACGCCGCTCGAGTACGAGAGCGCGTCCGGCGGGAACCTCTCGGGGGTGCCGTACCAGCTCGGATCGCTCGCGTTCGGGATCCGGGCCACCGACTACTCGGCCGACACGGTCAGCTGGCCGCAGATCGATGCGAACGAGGTCTCGGAGCCGAGCCCGACCGAGTACTACAACGCGAGCTGCGCGTTCGCGAAGCAGCCGACCGCGGACATCTGGTGGACCGCGTCGAAGGACGTGACGAACCTGACGTCGGGCTCGGCGACGTTCACGTGGTACTCGAACCAGAGCGCGACGAACACGACCGGGTGGGTCGAGCTCCAGCTGGGGAACGCGACCCCCGTCAACGTGAGCGGGCAGAACTTCGCGCAGAAGAACGGCACCACGAAGTACGTCGCCGAGGCGACCGGCCTCGAGAGCTGGCAGGTCTACTCGGTCCGGTTCTTCGTGGACGTCCTCTCCGGGTGCGTGGGGGCCGGTGCCACGCTCGCCGAGCTCACGAACCAGTACTCCGTGCCCGCCGGTTCGATCCAGGTGCCGGGCCGCCCGTTGATGTACGAGGAGGACCGGCCGTACGACTCCGTCACGCAACAGGGCGGCGGCGCGATCCTGGCCTGGCAGATCCCGGTCGCGTTCGAGGACCAGGGGAACACCACGTTCGAGAACGGGTCCCTCACCCTGACCCCCGAGAACGACCCGAGCGGGGCGACCGTCGTCGTCCCGATCGAACCGCCGCTCTACCCGTTCACGAACTATTCCGAGTTCGACGTGAACTTGGAGAACGGCACCGCGACGACGTACGCGATCAATGTCTCGGGGCTCGCGCTCAACACCGAGTACTCGGCCGAGCTGGTCCTGAACTATTCGACGCCCGTCGCGCCGCACTTCGAGGCGTCGAACTCGACCACGTTCTGGTACGAGAAGGACACGAGCGGGGACGGGCTGACCGACTGGGAGAAGCAGTACGGCTGGTACGTGACGAGCACGGATGCCGCCGGCGCGACGAGCGTCCAGCACGTCACGGCCAACGTCGACGCGTATGCGACGAACGGGCTCGTCGGCGACTTCATCGAGAAGGAGTACGGGCTCGATCCGACGACCGTCGACTCTGCCGGGAGCCACCTCCTCGACACGTGGAACCTGACGTTCGACCTGAGCCAGGGCGGGGGGGCGATCCCCTCGGGCGCGAACTTCGAGGTGTGGAACGCATCGGGGACGTACGACCCGTTCGCCCCGACCGTCCAGTTCACGCCCGGGCTCTTCGAGAGCGGCGTCCCGCTCGGGGACCCGACGACCTACTCGAACCTCACTCCGAGCGCCGCCGGCGGGATCCGGAGCGGGGACGGCGACCCGTGGGCCGCCGAGGTCCTCTGGAGCTACTCGGCGCTCCAGCACTTCGTCGGCCTGCCGGGGGTCGAGAACTCGGACTCGCTGCGCGCCGTGCTCGGGACGTGGAACGGCGTGTCGACCCTCACCGTCGTCGGGAAGCTCTCCTGGGGCGCCGATCCGCTGACGGCCTCGACGCCCGGGGACGGGATCGCCGATGGCGACCGCGTCAGCGCGATCGGGACCGAGGGCCTCACGATCAACATCACGAACCTCTACGTCCAGGGCCTGTCGACGGGCCAGGGGTACGCCGCCGAGTTCACGCTCTACCCGGGCGCGAGCGCGAGCGGCGCGCCCGAGTTCACGAACTTCTCGGCGCCGGTCGGGCTCGACGGCGGAGTGGCCCGCCTCGTCGACTACCAGGTGACCGTGCCGGTGAACCAGACGGACCGGTACGAGACGCTCCAGCTGGAAGTGCTGGCAAACGAGAGCGGCACGTCCACGCTCACGCCGATCGCGTTCGCGGACGGGGCCACGGTCGCCGACCTGACCTACGACATGGTCGCGGGCGCGAGCGTGAACGAGGACTACCTCACGACCCAGAGCC
>JASHUJ010000163.1 GCA_030040035.1 Thermoplasmata archaeon | reverse complement strand
AGAGTTCACTTTCGACGAGCGTGTCGACCGAGGTCGGACCGTATCCCGACGGCGGGACGGCGAACGAGCACTCGAGCGTCCCGTTCGCCGTCGTGTTTCCGGAGCACAGCGACGCTCCCGAGCTCCAAGAGACCGTGTATGCGACCGCGCCCGGAAGTCCCGTGCCGTTGGCCACGACTCGGGTACCTACCGTTGCGGAGTACACCGTGCTCGAAACGTTGCCCTCGACGCTGAACTGGGCCGATCCGATCAGAGTCGGAGTCCCGTCGGAGATGTAGGAGATATCGACGTGGTACTTCCCGCCGGCGACCGCCGGCACGACGAGCGAGAGGGGGATCCCGCTCGGAGGCAGCATCCCCCCCGTGCTGTTCGACTCGAAGCTCGGAGACCCCGTCGGACAGGCGCTGCTGGCGGCCTCGAAACAGTAGTTGTAGTCCGTGTCGGGGGCCAGTCCGCTGCCCGAGATGTTGAGGGAGGTCCCGACCTGACCGATATCCGGCGTCAGCACCACGCTCGCCCGGGTCACCGTGAAGCCCGCGAAGGCGAGCACCCTCTGATCGAGGGAGACCACCACGTAGAACGAACCCGCGCCTTTCGAAGGGATCTGGAAGACCGTATTCGACTTGATCGAGCCATTGGTGGCGGTCGTGAACGAGCTCCCCGATGAGCAGTACGCGTCGTCGGTCGTCTGGAGACAGTCCGTGTAGGTCGTGGACCCACCGAACCCGTTGCCGCTCAAGGTCACGGTCGTCCCGACGACTCCGGCGTCCGGACTTACCGTGAACGCAGGAGTGAGATTCAGCGAGACGTTGAGGAGGAAGTCCCCGTGCGTCAGCGTCTGGTTGAAAGTGACGTTGTACTCGCCCCCGGGATAGGATCCGATACGGAAGTCGCAGGTTACCGCGCCGGAGACCGGCGTGGTCTTGGAGCAGAGGGTTGAGACATGATTCCATTGGACCAAGACGGAGTTGGTCCGATTGTAGAAACCGTTCCCGGAAGCCACCACGGAGTCGCCGACTTGCACAACGTATGCGCTCAGGTTGACGGAGGGGTGGACGTCGAAGGTAGGGAGCAGAGTGATTCCCCCCGCGGTCAGATTCAACGTGTGTTCCCCGCCAAAGGCGGGGGGAACATCGAACGCGCAACCGAACGTTCCTGCATCCGAGGTGGTGCCCGAGCAGAGCAGCAGGGACGCGTTCCAGTCCAACCGGACTGCGACCGACGCCGGGAGCCCGGTCGCATTCGCTTCGATCGACTGACCGAAGACGCCGTCTCGCGGGTTCAGGGTCAGATTGGCTCCGACGTCGAAGACCACCGTGGCGACGTTGAACGAGTCATTGACCCGGACCGTCTGATCGCCGTGCGGGGAGTCGGGCACCGGGAATGTACAGGTGAAATTCCCTCCCGAATCGGCGACCAACCCCCCGCCGCTGCTACAACCGTCCGCGAGCGTTGATCCTGCGAATCTCAGCGTGACATTCCCCTCCGGGGCGAAGCCCGTGCCGTTCACTGTCACGTTCGTTCCGGCGATCCCCGCGCTGGGCTCGAGCGTCAACGAAGGAGCGAGAACCAAAAACGCGGCCGTTGCGTTGTTCACGTTATCGGATGCATTGAGATCGTAAGAGCCGGCCGTGATTCCGGGGACTTGGATCGCGCACGAGAAATCTCCGGAGGCGTTTGAAGGACACTCAGGGAGCACCGTGGACGATGTCGAGTCGTTCAGGAAGAGGTCGATTTCGACCGTCGGCAGGAACCCGCTGCCCGTAACGTTCACGTAGTCGCCGACCCGAGCCGAGGACGGGCTACTACCGACCGTCGGGTCGGATGCACCAAACGACGAGAGACGCGAGCCGGTGGTCGCACCGCGAGCCCCCGTACTAGCCCCTGGGAGACCGAACGAACCGGCGAACGCGCCGGGCGAACTGACGACTAGCGCGCCCAAGAGCAACACTACTCCCAGGAGGGCTGCCCGCTGACCGAGTCTTGGCGCTCCCCAGACCCGGAACCGAGTGGTCACGTGCCAACCGGGCGGCATGGGTTAGTCGGACGTTGGATGCGACGGTCGGGAGGGTACGAGTCGGGGGTCGCCCTGAGTCCGACCGGCCTGGGACGAGTCGGCTGCCCCAGCAAGTGCGCCGGCATCTCTCCCCCGGGTGGAGCACTCCCCCTCTAGGAGGGTCCGCCACGAAGAAATGGGGGTCGACTCCCGATAAATGCTTCTGCGGCGGTTATACGCGGACCACCTCGAGGCGAATGGCAGCGGCTCGAACTATGCGCCCACCTTCCGGGGGAAGAACTGGGATGTCCTAGTTCGGGCTCCGGTCCGCTGACGACAATGGATCTCGGGGAACATTTTTGAGCCCAATGCCCTCGCGTCCCCCGGGATGACCTGCGTCGGCGTTACGGGGGCCACCGGGTTCATCGGAGGCGCGCTGGTTGGGTCGCTCGCTCTACGGGATTACGAACTGAGACTGGTGGACAACCGCTCCGGACCGGTTTTGGCCGAGTACCGTCAGTGGCCGGCGGCCCGCCTCGACTTTCCGAGCGACGCGGCCCTCAGGTTGCTTGGCGACTCGGACATCGTTCTGCATCTGGCCGCCGTCTCGGGGGTGATGGCGTGCGCGGCCGACCCCTCTGGTAGCGCCAAGGTCAACCTCGATGGAACCCGCCGACTTTACCAAATGTGTCGCGAACGAAAGATTCCGGTCGCGTTTGCGAGCAGTTTGTCGGTGGTGGGCGCCCCGGAGAGCCTCCCGGTCCGCGAGACCACTCCCGCGCGGCCCACCCATGAATATGCGCGGCAGAAGGCCGCGGGCGAGCAGTTGACGGCTCAGCTCGCGGCTTCTGGATCGGTGCCGACCGCCATCTTGCGGCAGAGCAACGTCTACGGTGGGTATAGAGCCGAGGGTCGATGGACCACAAAGGGCAACGTACTCGAACTGTTCGCTCGTCAAGCCCTCGAAGGACGTCTGCGGGTGAACGCGCCCGGCAGCCAGCGGCGCGATTTTGTCCATATCGACGACGTCACGGCCCACTGGGAAGCCGTCGTTCGCCTCCTGCTACGATCGACAAGTACGCTCGGCCCGACTACGTTCAACGTTGCGAGCGGTGAGACCTACTCGATCCTCGAGATCGCCGAGCGGGTCTCTTCCGA
>JASHUJ010000162.1 GCA_030040035.1 Thermoplasmata archaeon | reverse complement strand
CGGCGGGGGAGCCTCGTGGTGTTGCATGCCCACGGCGACAATCTCCCCGCCGTGCGCGAGTGGGTGCCGCAATTCCCGGGCGAGATCGTCGGGTCCTGGTCGGGGCCCCCCCGGGGTCGGTTGCTCGACGTCGGCGGATTCACGGACGGCGACCGGGCGGCGTTCCTGGCCGAGCACGTGGGAGCGCATCGCATCGTGCTCTGGGGATTCGACTTCGGCAAGGTCGATGAGCCGACCCCCGAGGCCCGTGCCCGCAAGCTCGCGAAGCTGGCCTGGGCCCGGCGTGCGCTCGACCTGTTGGCCCGTCAAGGGCGAGCGCCCATCGTGCTCTGGGGGCGGGACGGCTCCGAGGCGCCCTACGAGCCGGGGAACGAGGTCGAGTCGACCAGGTAGACCACGTCCGGTCCGTTCTCGTAGAGGGGAACGAACGGCGCGCGCTCGAACCACGCGATCGCCGCGCCGCTGAGCGGGAGGGCGAGGTTCGCGGGGTTCAGGGCGACGCCGCCGTACATGACCGAGTCGACGGCGACGAGATCGACCGGCTTCGGATCGGCCGGATTCGGAGCGCCGACGCTGCGCAGCTCGGCCGCCGCCCCCGACCAGTTCGCCCCGTTGAACAGATCCGGCGTCGTGACCCAGGTCGCGGGGTTGCCGTCGAACCCGAAGATCATCGAACTGAGCCGGTGGTCGCTGGCCACGACCCACGTCGGGGGGGCCGCGATCCCCACCCACATCCAGAGGGCGGCGTCGCCCCGGGTCAGCCCCTCCTCGAAGCCGCCGAACTCGGCCTGGGGCGGGTAGACGATCGCCGCGTTCGCGGCGACCAGTACGACCACCCCGAGCATCGCCGCCGTCAGGGCGCGGCGGCCGCGATCATCGTGGACGCGCGCGAGCAGACGGGCCGTGGCGACCGCCACGAGGAGCCCGATCGGGATCATCAGGTACTCGACGTGGCGCTCGGGCGAGAGCGTAGCGGCGAAGTTCTGGAGCGTCGAGTTACCGGCGGCGGACCCGAGGACCGCGAGCGCGAGGAGCGCCCCGGCGGAGACCGCGAGGGCCCCGGTCCACGCGAGCGTGAACGGCCCCAAGCGCGCCGGGCTGAAGGCGCGACGGCTGCCGGCGCACAGGATCCCCAGGGCGAAGATCGGCGTGAACCACAGGACCGTGGCCGCTCCCGTGGTCTGATCGGTCCCCGGGATCGGGACGAAGAGGATGACGATCGCGCCGGCGAAGATCCCGATGACGAGCGCGACGGTGTCGCGGAGGACGCTCCGGTCGGTCGGCAGGCGGACCCACGGGCGCGAGGGCCGATAGTGCGCCCGTCGCCATCGGACCAGGACGGCCGACCCCACGATCACGGCGAGCGCCGCGCCTTCGAGACCCGCGAAACCGACCTCGCTCGCGTGCCCGAGCCCGGGCAGCAGCACGTCGCTGACGAACGAGGTCGTCCCGTAGAACCAGAAGAGGAACGTGGCGGTGACGAAGCCGCCGAGGAACGCGAACTCCCGGATCGGGAAGCGACGGCTCCAGAGGCCGGGCCGCCAGAGCTCGAGGAGGACAAGGCCCCCCAGGGCGCTGACCGCGAAGAAGTACGAGGAGAGGTGGTGGGTGACGATCAGCGCGCCCGCGGTCAGCGAAAGGGGCAGGAACCAGCGAACGTCCCGGCGGCTCTCGACGAGCATCCACAGCGCCGCGACGCACAGGAAGTCCCCGAGGGCGAGCGGGGCGGGATGGGCGATCGAGAAGAGCCGCGGCATCGCGACCGAGGCGAACGCGGCGCCGAGGAGCGCGATGTTGTCCTGAGGATAGAGGCGACGGAACAATAGGAAGAGCGGAAAGAAGGAGAGGACCGCGACGACCGGGATGATGATCGTCAGCGCGTCGAATGCGCTCAGACCGAGCGCGCCCGCGCCACCGCCGGCGAGCAGGTAGATCCCCGGGAAGTCGGGGTACGCGGTGCCCCAGCCGGTGTACGCGGCTCCGTGCGGCAGCGTTCCGGTCGAAAGGAGGTCCGTCGTCAGGCGGTAGTACTCGCCCGAGTCCGATCCGAACAGCGCGTACGAGAGGTACGGCTCGAGCGCGAGGAAGACGAGCAGCAACGCGACCGCGATCAGGAGGATCGCGGTCTCGGGCCGCATCGCGGACCGGTCCGGGGCCCGGTCCGGCCGGCCGACCACGGGCGGAGCCGACGCCATCCACCCCCGGCAGCGCGCGAACCGTCTTTACGTGATGACTCGACTTTTTGCGCGTGCTAACCCATAAATAGGGGGGCTTGGTGCGCCCGCATCAAGGTCGAGAATGCCCTCGAAATCTCGAACTTCGCAGCGGCCCAAGAGCCGGCCCAAATCGACGGCTCCGGCACACCGCCCGGCCCCGAAAAAGACCGCGGCGCGACCCGCGAAAAAGCCGGCCTCGAAGCCCGCCCGGCCGGCGAGCGGTAAGTCCCCCTCGAAGTCCGCCGCCAGCGCGCCGGCGGCCGTTCCGGCGCCCCCGCTCGAAGTGCCGCTGCCGGGCGGCCGGCGGCACGTGCTTTCCCTCTCGTTCGTTCGGGACGGCGATGAGTTCCTGGCCCGACTGGAAACGGACTCCGGCCACATCACCGAGCTCAAGAACCGAGCGCTCGACCAATTGCTCACGCTGGTGGCCGGGGAGCTCGAGGACCTGTTGGAATAGCCGAGGGCTCAACTCGGCGGGCGCGCCGGGGACGTCTCGGCGACGATCCCGGCCTCGAGCAGGTACGAATGGGCCCGGTGGCCCGCCCCGGAGACCTCGAGCGACTCGACCGGCGCCTCGGAGAGAAAGCCGGCGGGGTAGCGACGGACGCGGCGCACCGTGATCTCCCGAAGCGGCGTCCACTCGGTGGCCCGTCCCCAGCGGCCGACCACGGTGAATCCGTCGACCCGGCGGAGGATCGCCCGCGGCGCCGGAGTGAGGGTCAGGATGGCGCCGGCCACGCCGATGGCGAGCGCGACGATCGTGAACTCGAGGAGCTCGAGCTGCCCCGCCGAGCTCGTGCCGCCCGGGGCGCTGCGGGCGTAGAGCGCGAACGCTAGGTACAGCGCCGCGAGCGCGATGAGATAGAGGGCCGTCAGACGCACGACGCGCTGCGTCCCCGCTCGGTTGGGGACCCGATCCAAGGGGGTCGAAGCTGGCGGCGGACCCGACTCCGGCGAACGGGGATTCGTAGCCGACCCCGCGGTCCCGGCCCGGGGTATTCGCACCGCACGCGGCCCGCTCATGGAGATCCGACCGGTGATACGCGCGGAGGGCGTCCTTAAAAGTGAAGGCGCACGACGGGAGGGCGATGACGACCCGGACCGAGTATCTGGTGATGCACACGGACCGACCGCGAGAGTTCGTGAACCTGACGGACCGGGTGCGCACGCTCGTCCGCGGGAGCGGTGTCTGGGACGGGCTCGCGCTCGTCTCGGCGATGCACATCACGGCCGCGGTCTACGTCAACGACAACGAGTCGGGCCTGCTGAAGGACATCGCCGCGTGGTCGGATCGCCTCGCGCCGCCCGGCGACTACGAGCACCACCACACCGGGGAGTCGAACGGCGACGCCCATCTGAAGAACCTGCTCCTCGGGCATCAGGTCGTGGTCCCCGTGACGCGCGGCGACCTCGACCTCGGCCCGTGGGAGCAGATCTTCTACGCCGAGTTCGACGGGCAACGACCCAAGCGGGTCATCGTCAAGATCGTCGGGGACCCGCGACCCGGTCCCCCGGGTTCCCCCGGCTAGGTCTCGAGGTGCGAGTCGAGCTGCTGCGCGAGGCCGCTCGGTCGCCAGAGAGGCGCGTGGACGTCCACGAGGGGCACCTTCCGCGCGATCTCGCGCGCCATCGCGGAGCACGAGGACGGCGTGACCGGGTGCTGGGTGTAGCCGGGCAGCGCGAGATCGTACGTCACGACCTTCTTCTCGGCGATCGTCTCCCAGACCGCGTGGAACACGCGGTCGGCCGCCTCCATCTCGCCGAGGTGTCGCAGCAGGCGCTCGACGCAGAGGATCTCGGCGACCGGATCCGCCTTGTCCTGACCCGCGTACTTCGGGGCCGAGCCGTGCACCGGCTCGAACACCGCGAGGTTCTCGCCGTAGAGAGCGCCCGGCGCGACCCCGAGGCCGCCCGCGAGCCCCGCGCAGAGGTCGGAGAGGATGTCGCCGAAGAGGTTCGTCGTGACGATGACGTCGTACTCCTCGGGCTTCTTGACGAGCTGCATGCACATGTTGTCGAT
>JASHUJ010000161.1 GCA_030040035.1 Thermoplasmata archaeon | reverse complement strand
TACAGTAATGCCTTTTTCAACGGCTCGTCCGACTACAACACGTCGAGCGGGTGGGGCGTTCCTCAGGCGTACAACATCGCGCTCCTGCTCGGTAAGCCGTTCATCGCCACGAACCCACAGGGGATCGCCGTGGTCCATTCGGCGTACCCCGTCACGGCCACGATCAAGGACGATCGAGAGGTCTCGTCGGTGCGGGTCGCCTACCGGACCCCCGGTGCGAGCTCCTGGGCGAATGCCTCCCTATCCCTGACCGGCGGATCTCCGAACGACGGGGTCTGGTCCGGACTCATCCCCGCCGCATCCTCCGCCGGTACGCTCGAGTACTGCGTGGACGCGGTCGACTCCGGTCTCGGGAACTCCTGGTCGCCGTACAATCAATCCGCCTGGGCCGCGACCGGTGGGCAGAGCCTCTCGCTTGGATGTACGACCCCTTTCACCGTGGCGGTACACGCCCCGGCCAAGGGCTATTCGGTGAAGTTCGCGGAGCAGGGCCTTCCGGCGGACACCGACTGGGCCGTCGAGCTCACGTTGCCCGATGGGGTCCACGTGACCGAGGGCCAAAACAGCTCGGTCTCGCAAGTGCTCTCGTTCAAGGAGCCCAACGGGGAGTACGCCTACACTTTCCTCGCGGTGCCGGGATACCACATTCACAAGGGCGCCCTCAGCGGAACGGTCACGGTCGATGGGGCCAATCCGGCGACGACCACGACGGATTGGACGCTCACGAAGTTCAGCGTGGAGTTCTCCGAGAGCGGATTGCCGGCCCGCACGCACTGGTCGGTGACGATCGATGGCCTGACGCACTCGGGTACCGGGACCCAACTCTCGTTCAATCTGCCGAACGGGTCGTTCGCGTTCTCGGTCGTCGCGACCGGCTACACGAATACCTCGAACCCACCCAGTCCGCTGACGATCGACGGGGCCGCGGTCGTGGTGGTGGTGAGGTTCTCGTAGGCGGGACCGGGATTGCCGACGGATCGATTCGCCGGAGCTTGCGCTCGATGACGGAGCCTCCCGCGCCGGCGAGTCGCGCGTCGGCGGGAACGAGTTTCCCCAAGGGCTTGACCGAGGCACATCCGGGGAAGATTCAAATCGCGAGTCGTGCTACGGCATCGCATGCCTCGCGATGGCGAGCCGGGGACGGTCGACGGAACGGGAGGGTCAGCCCCAGCGAGCGGGACCACGGCACGAGCTCGGCCGAGTTCGGCGAGCTTATCTACGAGGAGGCGCGGACGAGCCCGGCTCTTCCGTCGGCGCGTGCCCGCGCACGCAGCCCAGGTTGCCCTGTGCATCGCACTGTCCGTGCTGACGCTGACGGTCGCGTATCGCGTCGGGATGAGTTCCTTCGGACCGAGCACGCTGAGTCAGCCTTCGCCCTCGAGCAACCTGCACACTTCTGAGGTGTGCGTTCTGTGTCCCTACCTGGGCGACGAGTGCGTGCCTCCCGCCGACTGCAACCCCCCTTGTTCATCGTTCAGTGTCGACTTTACCTCGGTATCCTACAACGCCGCGGGCACGTCGATCACGGCCTATTGGTCCTCGAGCGGCGAGTACACCACGACCTATGAGTTCGGGTACGGGCTCGAAGGCGGATCGGTCACCTGGGTGAGCACCGGATCCAGCGTGTCGTACACGTTATCGCCCGTGACCCCGGGGGACACGTACACGCTCCAGGTCAAGGCGACCATGACGTGCCCGAGCGGCACGAAGTACACGGCCTCCACCTCAGAGAATGTCACCCCTGAGCCGGCCAACTGGACCGTCAGCGGAACGGTCGAGCTGGCCACGCCGACCGGCGCGTCGAAGAGCACCCCGGTCTACGGCGCCTTGGTGAGCGTGCAAGGGACCTCGAACTCGGTGGTGACGGGCAGCTCCGGCACCTACTCGCTCACGATCAGCGGCACGACGACGTCGATCGATCTCTGCGCGCAGGCACCGGGTCTTGACAGTAATTCGCATCCCATCCCCATTCTCCACACGCCGACGCAGTGCTACACGGTCACGGGGAGCCCCGGAGGGACAACCACCCAGAACTTGTTCTTGCAAACCGACTCCACGCTTGAAACTCCCTCGGGCCTTGTCTTCGCGAACATCGACGGCTGTTTCCCCGGCCAGAGCAGCTGCGAGGCGTCGTCCGGGATGTCGTTCTCGCAGGGCTCGACCTCCGGCACGGGCAGCAGCGACGTGACCTACGTCCAAGACACGGCAGTTTCCATCCCCACGTCGCCGGACTGCAATTCGGTGACCGGCCAGTCCTGCTACTACGTGTCGTTCAGCGGAACGGTGCCGAACGCGGGTGAGTACTACTCCTATTGGAACCTCCTTTCGCTGGGCGAGTACGGTTCGGGGACGGGGCTGCCACTCTCCGCGCCGATGCAGCTGGTCTACTACGTGTACCTCACCAAAGCACCGAGTTGGGGCGGGGTGGCGGTCGATCTCGACTTCACGAGTGGACCGGCGCTGCACGCCGTCTATAACAACCTGGGGAGCCACGTGCTCGATCAGCACGGGACTTGGATCGCGCCGAGCTATCAGATGCTGCCTGCGGGCCAATGGATCCCGGTCGTCGTCGATCTCAGCGAGCTCACCGACAAGACGGTCAGCACGATCGCGGTCGGATTCGACGACGGCGGTGTGGGCACGACCTCCTTCCAGGCATACTTCTCGGGTATCGAACTCCAGACGGACAAGCAGACCCAATCGATCGTCAACGGCAACTTCGACTCGGGGCTCAACGGCTGGACCACCAACGGGAGCGTCCAGCCCACCTGGAGCCAATCCGGCGGGTACCTCGGGTCCCCGGATGCGATGCTCGGCGAGACCTCCGGAGCCAGCACGGCGTACACCGCCAAGATCGGCCAGGAATTCCAAGTGCCGGACGTGATCACCGGCGGCTCGATCTGTCTCAACTATGACCTGTATACCAACGAGCCGACCGCGGGTAACGCCTACGAGCGCGTGTATCTCGACGATCGTACTACGGGAGCCTTCTACTACCTCGTCGGCAGCGCCTCGTCGTCCGCGACGAGCACCAGTCAATGGTTGTCCGCCTGTCTCAATCTCACCGGCGGCTCGTCGGATCTTCGCGGCGACCGCGTGTGGGTGGTGATCAGTGTCTACCAGGCCGGCGACGGCTACTATACCTGGGCGAAAGTGGACGGGATCTACTTCACCCCGGATGACTTGATGTGGTATGACGAGAACTCCGATAACTCGAACAACTACGGGTACAACGGCGCGAGTGTGACCCCGCTCTACGAGAGCTCGCTCGTCTTCAACACCGGTTTGTTCCCGCTCGGAAACAGCGTCCAGTATCAGATCCCGTTCTCGGCCGAGTCGGATACAACTTCGACGTACAACTTTAACAGCGACTACGTCCAGACGAGCTATCCGATCTGGACCTCGTTCATCACCGCGGGGATACAGTTCATCAGCATGATCCGGGGCCCGCCGTCCGGGGAAGACTCGCTAAGCTTCCTGGCGAGCGCGACGGCCGGCGTCGGGTACGGCACGGGGACCCCGCAGAACTGCAACTCGACGTTCGATCTCAGCGCGGACGGGCCGTGTCTCTATGTCGATGGGATTCGCTTGGGTGTCGGCTTTGCGTGTGACGCGAACTGCGGTTCGGGGACCACCCAGGCGGAGCTGCTCGCCGGATCCCCCCAAACGTCCGGAGGCGCCTGGGGGTGGAACCTGGCCCCGGTTTGCCAGTGCACCTCGGGCAACGGCCTCGGAGCTCTGCTGGATACCCTGGGTATCGCGGTC
>JASHUJ010000160.1 GCA_030040035.1 Thermoplasmata archaeon | reverse complement strand
CTCGGTCCGGGAGCCCCCGCCCGGGCCGGTCTCCCGGCTCGTCCAGCCGCCCTCCGGCTACAAGTTCCGGCTGCTCGCCGACTCGTCCGACGCCCAGAAGCGGCGCGCCATCCGCGCGGCCCTCCTCCGCATGGCGCGCGACGGCGTGGCGGCCGTGGTCGACTTCCGCGAAGAGGGTCGGGCGGGGGCGGAGCTGTTCCGCGCGGCCGCGCGAGACGTCCCGCTCCGCACCGTCGTGCTGGGGCGACCGATCCGCCGGCCGGTCGACCCCGCCGAGCTCGATCGCGTCCTCCAGGTCGCGGACGGGATCGGGCTGTCGAGCGCCCGGGACGAGGCGCTCAGCGACCGTCGTCGCGTCGCCGCGGCGTGCCGTCGCGCGGGGAAGCGCTACGCGCTCCACGCGAGCGAAGCGGTCCGAGAGGATCCGGCGACGTTCCTCGACCCCCGGCCCGATCTCGTCGTCCACCTCGCGAAGGCCACCCCTGACGACCTCGTCCAGGTGCGGGACGCCCGCGTTTCGGTGGTCGTCTGCCCCCGATCGAACGCCCTCTTCGGCCGTCAACCGGATCTCGCGGCGATGGAGCGGCTCGGGCTCTCGGTACTCCTCGGGACGGACAACGCGATGTTCCACGCCCCCTCCATCTGGCGCGAGCTCGAGTTCGCCTACGTCGGAACGCGGCTCCGCCGGCGCCCCGCCTCGGCCAACTTCCTGGCCCGCGCCGCGCTCGTCGAGCCGTGGCGCTGGCTGGGAGTCCCCGACGCGGCCCGGGTCGCGCCGGGGGCGGCGGTGCGGCCGCTCGTCCTCCGCGTGCCTCCGGACGATCCCGCCTACCAGCTGGCCACGCGCGTCACCGAACACCTTATCGTCCCGCTCCCGCCCTCGTCGCGGGGCCGGCCGGGTCGGGACGGATGAAGAGCGACGAGCTGCTCGCCCTGTTCCTCCGACGCGGGGTGCTCTGGCCGACCGCGGAGATCTACGGGGGGGCCCAGGGGCTCTACGACTACGGCCCGCTCGGCGCCGCGCTCAAGCGACGGATCGAGGACGCCTGGACCTCCTGGTTCGTGGGCCTGTCGCCCGACTATTACCGCATCGAGCCGGCCGAGCTCCTCCCCGAGGCCGTGGTGCGGGCCTCGGGCCACCTCGAGAATTTTACGGACCCTGAGATCGTCTGCGACGCCTGTCACACCCCGTTCCGGGCGGAGACAGTCCTCGAGGCGGTCCGGCCGGAGGGCGTCGACGGGCTGTCCGTCGCCCAGATCGCCGAGATCGCCCATGCGAACCACGTGAAGTGCCCGCGCTGCGGCTCCGAGGCGCTCAGCGTGCCGGCGCCGTTCAACATGATGTTCGGCGTCGACTTCGGCGTCACCGGGAAGGAACGCGCCTACCTTCGCCCCGAGACCGCGCAGAACAGCTTCCTCGCCTTCCCGCGCATGTGGGAGGTCGGGCGCCATGCCCTGCCGCTCGGCGTCGCGGTCGTCGGGAAGGCGTACCGGAACGAGATCGCCCCCCGCCAGGTGTTGTTCCGGCTGCGCGCGTTCACCCAGGCCGAGCTCCAGATCTTCTTCGATCCCGAGCACTTCGACCGTCCGATCGACCCGTTCCGCGACGTGCGGCTCCCTGTCCTGCGCGTCGAGCGGCGCGAGCGGGGCGAGGAGACGCCCGAATTCATCCGGGCGGAGGACCTCGTCGCGTCCGGCGGCCTCCCCGCATTCTACGTCCACCACATGGTCCAGTTCCACCGGTTCTTCCGCGAGGTGCTCGCCTATCCCGAGGAGAGCATCCGCTTCTTCGAGAAGTCGGAGAAGGAGCGGGCGTTCTACAACAAGATCCAGTTCGACGCGGAGGTCCGCCTCGAGAGCTTCGGGGGGTACAAGGAGCTCGGCGCGGTCCATTACCGGGGCGACTACGACCTCACGCGGCACGCCGAGGGGTCCGGTAAGGACCTCGCCGTCACCGTCGGGGAGGGCCGTTCCGTGCTCCCCCACGTGCTTGAGCTGACCTTCGGGGTCGACCGGAACCTCTGGGGGCTCGGCGATCTCCACCTTCGGACCGAGGACGCGCGGACCGTCTGGCACCTGCCGCCGTTCCTCGCCCCGGTGTCGGTGGGGGTCTTCCCGTTGATCGCGAAGGCCCATGGTGCGTACGCCCAGCGGCTCGCGGACGACCTCGCGCGGGCCGGCCTCACCGTCCAGTACGACGCGGCGAGCTCGATCGGCCGGCGCTACGCGCGCATCGACGAGGCGGGAACGCCGTACGGCGTGACCGTCGACGCCGGCACCCTCGACGAGGGTCCCGAGCACGACACCGTGACCGTCCGCGAGCGCGACAGCCGATCCCAGGCTCGGGTGCCGGTGGGGGAGCTCGTCGGTCGGCTCGCGGGCGCGCTCCGGCTCCCGCGCCCTCCCCGGATCTGACCGGCGGCGACGCGCGCTTCCCGACGAAGAGAAGTGCTTTAACCCCCGGGGCCGGGTGTTTTCGACCGTGACGGCCAACCTCGGGGGAAGCTCCGCCGACGCGATCGGTCACGGGAGCCCGCTCGCGGCCCGGCGCTCGCGCTGGATCGGCCAGCAGTATGCGGACATCACGAAGCTGCGCGAGATCTCGGCCCGGCACGACCGGTCGGCCGCCCGCTCGGAACAGCGAGCCTCCCGCCTCAACACCAAGATCGAGAAGCTCCGCCACCAGGCGACCCTGCTCCGGGAGAAGAGCCAGCGCGTGCTCGCGGAGGTTCCCGAGCTCGAGCAGCGGATCCACCAGTACGAGCGGGACGTCGAGTCGGCCTCGCCCGGCGAGCGCCAGGGGCCGCCGAGCTCCGACGTGACCGCGCTCAACTACCGGATCCGCAAGCTCCAGCAGAAGGTCGTCGATCATCACCAGAAGTCGCGGGCGCTCGAGCTCCGCGCCGCGACGAAGACCCAGAAGACCGCCGAGCTGAAGGTCAAGGTCGACCGGTACGTCGAGGCCGGTCGGCTCTCCGAACAGGAGGCGATCGCCTTCCGGCAGCGCGCGGACCGGCTTCAGCTGGTCACCGAGCAGGACGTGGCGTCGCACCTGACCTCGACCGCTGCCCCGGCGAGGCCCTCCGCGAGGGACGAGCCGCCCGGCACGCTATGAAACTGGTCGTCACGGTCGGGATGCCCGGCTCGGGCAAGGACGAGCTGATCGCCGTCGCCCGATCGATGGGGCTCGCGACCCTCAAGATGGGCGACCTCGTG
>JASHUJ010000159.1 GCA_030040035.1 Thermoplasmata archaeon | reverse complement strand
GGCGTGGGCGTGGGTGGGCCTCGTGATCGCAATCGGGGCTCTCGCGGGACTTTTACTGTTCGTGGTCGCGCCCTCACTCGCCAAGGCGCCCGAGAATTCCGGTCCCCCGTGCCAGTCTTCGCCGTCCGGATGCACGGTACCCGCCTCGGACGAGGGCTTCGCAATCGTCGGGAACGTCCTGTCGCTGGTGGCCTTCGCGCTTCTGGTCGCCCTGATGGTGCATTTCCTGCGAATGTATCGGAGAACCCGGGCGCGGGTCATGCTCGGGTTCACGGTCTTCCTCGTAGCACTGGTGCTGGAAGCGTCGTTCGCCTCCCCGGTCCTGTTCGCCGGGGTGTTCGCGACTAACTCTCGCGCGATCACCCTGGCCGCCCTTTCGCGAGCCGCCCTCTGTGCGGCGCTCGCCATCTTTCTCTATCTCAGCATCGAGTAACCGCTTGGCCGGGATGACCTTCCCTCAAGCTTCGCGATACCGCGAGCCCTGAGATGGATGCATTCGAGGCTCCTGCTGCGACCAGGTTGAGCGAGGGGCCGGGACGATCTGCGAATCTACCGGAACCAAAGCACCCAAATCATCCCGCAGCTGACCCATCCTGTGCAATCCTCGCGGCGATTCTCGGCGCGTCAATGGCCACGGCTGCCGATACGAACCGATCGGCTCCGGCTGCGTCTCCCCGAGTTGAAAGATGTCAAGGCCATGCAGCGAGCCTGCGCCCATCCGTCCACGCGATGGGGAGTTCACCTGCTGCCGCGTCCCTACCTACGACGACACGCGGTCCAATTTGTGCAGCAGAAACGCGCTGGATTTCGCCGCCGGGAGTCGCTCGCCTTGGTGATCGCGACCCCCGACGATGCTCTCGTTGGAATGATCGAGCTGAGCCATCTGTCGGCCGTCGACCGGGTCGCGGAACTCGGATACTGGATCGGGCCCCCGTTCCGGGGGCACGGGTACGCGACCGAGGCGGCCCGGGCGATGTGCGAGGTCGGATTCCGCACACTGCGGCTCCACCGAATCGAAGCCGGTGCCCTCGCGAGAAACCACGCTTCCATCCATGTCCTCGAGAAGGCCGGTCTGCGTCATGAGGGAGTGCTCCGGGAACGGGTTCGGATCGGAGGGCGCTGGCTGGATCGCGTCTGGCTCGCTCGGCTGGCGGGCTAGTGATTGCCTTCACCGGCCGATGCGACGGAGTCGAGTCTATGATGGCCGTCTATCGCAATCCGCCAGCTTCTCCGGGTCGCCTCGCGGCCCGCGTTATCTGGGCCCGGACTCCGCGGTGACACGGGGTACTCATGAGCGGCGGAGCCCACGGTAGTTCTCCGCGGCGTCGGCTCATCGTCATGGCGGGCCTTCCGGGGACGGGGAAATCCGAACTCGCGCAGGCGCTGAGTCGGCGGCTCCCCTTCGTTTGGCTGCGCGTCGACACGATCGAGGCTTCGCTCCTGAAGGCCGGAGTCCCACGGTCCTTCGAAACCGGGCTCGCCGCGTACCTCGTCGCCCAAGACCTCGGCCGGGAACACCTGCGACTCGGCCGAGACGTAGTCATCGACGCAGTGAACGGCGTTGAGGCCGCCCGGAAGATGTGGCGCGACCTGGCGGAGGAGTGCAGGTCAGACCGGTACGTGATCGAGGTGACCTGCTCTGACATCGGCGAGCATCGCCGTCGGATCGAATCCCGGGGCGCCCCGACACCCCCCCTTCCCGCACCCACTTGGGATGACGTCCTCCACCGCGAATACGAAATGTGGGTGGAACCGACGCTGACCCTCGATGGGCTACGCCCTCTCCCCGAGAACGTCTCGCGCATCCTCAGATATATCGGCGAACGAGGGTCGTAATCCTCGTGATCCGGTGCTGCATCCCCTGATCCGGGGGGAAGAGTTACGATGCGGCTGAGCCCGGCCGGCGAGCGCGCCCGAGCACGAGAAGTTGCGGTCCATCCAAGAAGGGGTCGCGTGGTGAAGATCAACTTCGGAGCCGATCGACCAATTGAATGAAGCGAACGTTCCCGACTTGAAGGTACTCCTACTGCGCGGGCGGCGCGCAAAGTGAATTCGTTCGCGAGGGTCTTTTTTGCTTTGGACCCGCGGCAAGTCGGCCTTGAAGCTTCTACTGTTGAAAACTGGCCACAACGGAGTAGAATCCGAGTCTCTTGATTCGTCAACAGCTTCGACGCAGGCCCGGCCGACGGGCCCGAGAGCCCAGTCCTAGCCATTGGAACCCCTGGACGTCCCCAAGACACTATCAGCGCGATTAAATCTCGAGAGAAATTCAGAGGCCGACGATGGTGCGCCGCTACTCTCTCGCCGCCTTCGGTGGTCTCGTGGTGGTGATCGCGGGTCTCGTAGTGTTCAGCTTTTTGACAGCAGCGATACCCCTTCCATGGAGCCTCGCCCCGGACTCAGGGCTCCGTCTTTCTTTGTCCCCGGATACTCTGCCTTCCTCTGGATGGTGGAATCTCAGTGCACAATTCCGCTCCGCTGAGGGGGACTCCTGGACTAATGTCGTCCTGGTCGTTTGGATCACCCTGACGTTGAAGGACGGCGCTCAGATTATCGAGACCAAGCTTCTCGGTGGTGGAGTCGGAGAGGTCGCCATCATTCCCGACCTCGTTGGGGTCGTCTTTTCAGCGACCTACCTCAATTGGTCCCAGACAGTTACGGTCCATTCGTCGGCCGTCATGCCGTCATTTGAGGGCACGTTCAGTCTCTTGGTCTCTGCGACTTGTCTCGTGCTAACCTGTTACTTCGTCGCGCTGCCGATTGAACATCTGTCTGGGCGGAAGCGGGCCGCGGTCCTCTTCGCCGGAGTAGCGACGACGTTGCCGGCGGGCGCTTACGAGGTCCAAACTTGGGCTACTTGGAACGGAACCGGCTGGCTTCCGAGCGCTTTCCTAAGCGTCCCCTTTTTGGTATTCCCCCTCGCGTCGCTCGGGACTGCTCTCGTCGCAAGTGTGTCAGTAGGATTCGCCATCCGTCGATCGGAGCGCGCGGCTTCGGCTTCCGGCAAAATGCCAGTACTCGATTCCAGACGCGTCGGCTGACAGATTAGGTCCTGGATGGCGCTCCGCCGCGAAATTTCGTCCCGCGCAGCTCAGGGCCTGGAGTCGATGGCCGTCCCGGCATTAGGTCGATCACTCGGTGCGTGATGCCTCCGGCCCGATCCGTGGCCCAATTCGGGCCAGGGCGGGCCGACGAAGAGGATCGATTCTCTGACGTGAAGTGGGCCCAGTCGGATTTGAACCGACGACCTCCCGGTTATCAGCCGGGTGCTCCAGCCAAACTAAGCTATGGGCCCCCGCCGTCAGCAGGCGGGCCAGCATTTAGGCGCTACGATTCTACGGCAGAAGCCCCACTCCCTCGGTGTCCCAAAAAGCATCGGTCCGCGAATGTACTTCGGACGGCTCGTACTGAACTTCGTCTTCCCCGCGTCTGGCGTGGACGATCGCAAGAGACCGTGGGGATTCCGTTCGTGCGAGTTGTGGGGTAGACCTCCGCCAACTTGCTAAGAAGGGGGAGCGCTAGGGGTGACCGAGCCGACCCCCCGATAAATTGAGAGTCACGGAAGAATCCCTGCTGACCGCTACCTCTCGGGGTACCCTCCGAGCGACGGTCCAGACGGGAGGCAGCGTCTACGGCCTCCATCTCAAACCCGAAACCGCTGGCGAACGAGGGCTGCCGAAACGTCCTGTCGCGGCGGTGCGGTTCCTCCGGTCCGGCCCCGATGGGGACTTCAACCGCTGGCGCCACGAGGAACAACACGACGACGAGTCGATGGCCGTGCTTCTGATGCCGCTCGAGACGCTCGAGGACCTGGGGCGAGAGGGCTGGCCGGTCCGCCCCGGGGACCTGGGCGAGAACGTGACGACGCGGGGCATTCCGTACGAT
>JASHUJ010000158.1 GCA_030040035.1 Thermoplasmata archaeon | reverse complement strand
TGGCTCATCTCGACCCTCATCGAGGATCCGTTCCTTGGAAACTCGTTCGGCAATCAGTACGCCCTTATTGCGATCGCCCCGATCGCGATCGGATTTGCCGAGGGACTCGCGGTGCTTTCGACCCGGTCGTCCCAAACGGAGCCGCAGGCCGTGAGCTGGGAGGTGTGGCCGATCTTGATCGTCCCGTTCGCGGCGGTCTGCCTGCTCGCGTCGGTCCAACTGCTCGGACCGACCTCGGAGGGGACATTCCTCGCGTTCCTGGCCTCGGTGCTGACGCTCGCCGTCTATGTCCTCGTTCGGCGGGCGCGCGCGCCGTGGTCCCCATGGGCGGGCTCCGGAACGCCCCCTGACCCCGCTCCGCGCGCAATTCGCCCTCCGTCGCGGGAACGTCGCTGGCGCCGGCCGGTCGCATTGGGCGCCGCTCTCACCGTCCTCGTCGCAGTGAATCTGGTGATGTCGCCGCTCAATCCTGCCAACTACGGGGCCAACAATCAACCCGGTTACGAGTTCACCTGGATTTCGAATCCCGCCTATCCGTACGTGCACGATCTCGTCGCGCTCATCCCGGCCGGATCGGTCGTCCTCGCGTCGAACAACCTGTTCCCGTACGTCGCCAACAACGTGCATGCGTACTCGCTCAGCTGGTACTTGGCACCGCTCCCCTATCTGCCGTTCAATGCGTCCCATCTGCCCGAGTTCGTGCTCGCGAGCGCGAGCCAACTGGGCCTGCTCCCGCTGTACCTCGCGCAAGCGGTCTCCAACCGTTCCGTGTATGGCATCGCCGGATTAGTGTACGCCACCGCCTATCCGGGGTCCCTCTACCTCTATCGTCTCGGATTCAACGGTACGGCCGCGTTTTGGCAGGCTGTCCCGGCACCGAACCCGATCGAGCTGTGTCCCTCCGACCTCGCCGTGGGACCCTCGGGAGTCCTCCTGTCCCAGAGCGGGACCCGGTGCGGCTCCGAGATCGCGAGCTCGCCCGCCTCCAACCTCACCGGCCGCGGGACCTGCATCTGGTACGGGCCCTACATCTCGCTTCTTCCCGGTTCGTACATCGTGACGGTATCCTTGGAAGGGATCGCCCGACCGGGGATCTCTCCTTCCCAGCCGCTGCTCTTCATGGACGCGGGCGGCTTCGGGACGCCGCGATGGTACGCCACGACGCTCGCCGGCGCGCAGCTCAATCCGACGCAGTGGACCGAGTTCGAGTACAACGTCGTCGTACCCGAGCCGGTGAGCCAGGCGGAGTTTCGGGGCTATGTCACGGTCGTCGGAGGACTTTCCCCGGCGAACGTCACCGGGACGATCCACCTCCAGTACGTTGAGATTCAGCGAGTCTGATCGAACGGATTCGCCCCCGGAGTGGTCACGGGCATACGCCCGAGTCTTATTTCGACCGGGAGCGACTTACGCGAGCATCGGAGGGATCCGCGCGAGGAAGCGGTCGTGCGAAAAGTCGAGGGATCGTACCCAAGCCCGCTTGGCTTGCGCCGCGTAGGTGGAGGGGTCCCCGAGCGATCGAAGGGCCTCGATCCACGCATCGTCCCGGGCCGGATCGAGCAGGTGCCCTCCGACGCCGACCACCTCTCGCATCGGTTCGAGATCGGAGGCGAGGATCGGCATGCCGCACGACATCGCATCGACGAGCGGATGGCCGAGCCCTTCGTACAGCGAGGGAAACAGCAGGGCGTCGGCGTCGTCAAAGACCGTCCGGATGTCGGGCACCTGGGGAATGACCGTGAGATTGCGGATCGGGTTCCCCCGGAGCTCGCGCACGGTGGAGTCCTGCAATCGGCACACGAGGACGAACCGGATTTTCGGGTTCGACTGACCGTCGAACCGGCGGGCCAGCTCGAAGACCCGACGGAGATTCTTGTACGGCCGGTCCGTCGAGACGGACAAGACCCGGAGTTCCCCCGATTCCGCGATCCGGGCAAGCGAACGCTGGATATGGTCCTCTCCTCCGACAAACGGTCCGAAGTCGGTCGGGGGGACCACACAGATCTTCCCGCGCGCGTCCGGATTCGCCTCGAGCCGGGACTTGAGGTGTTCGGTACGCACGACGATCCGCCGGACCCGACGCATGCGAGGAAAAAGATGCCGGAAGATCCACCGCATCCGGGTCCGATCGTTGTAGGCCGAGAAGGGGCGCAAATCGTGGACGATGAGAATCTCCCGGCCGTCCAGGGGAGGTCGGGCCAAGCCCAGGAGGGTCGGGTCGGCGAGCACGATCCGATCCTCGCGAAGGCCCCGGAGTCGACGCGGGAAGACCCAGAGTCGGTTTACGCCCATTTCGACGATGCCGCCCGGGACGCGCCAGCCGGTAACGACGTGGCCGTCCCGATAGCTCACCGAAGGGTCGCTCGGGTCGATGCACTGGTACCACGACGAATCCCCGCCGAGCTCCCGAACCGCTCCAAAGATCTCGAAATTACCCCGAAAGATTCCCGCGGTCTGCGTCGATGCGCAGACGAACGCGCTCGAAGGGAGCTGCGCCAAGAAGCCGTGCCTCGAGAGGGCTGGGCCCTCGCGAACTTGAAACTAACCTTCGGTCTCCACCCCGTCAAGACCAAGCATTT
>JASHUJ010000157.1 GCA_030040035.1 Thermoplasmata archaeon | reverse complement strand
CGGCTTCGCCCCGCACCGAACGATGTTCCGCATGATCACCGCGACCGTGGACGGGCGCCTCGGGGACGGGATCGATCTTTACTTCGGACGGTGCGCGCCGCACGGCTACGCCTGGCACTTTCCTCGCGCGACCGACGCGAACGTGGGCCTCGGGGTCGCCCGACTCCCGGACGGGGCGTCGCTCGACGGCCTGCTCGACGGCTTCCTCGAACGTGAGGATCTCGGCCCCGCCCGGGAACGCACGCGCTGGTGGGTCCCGATCGGGGCGCCGCCGCCGAGCCTCGTCTTCGGCCGGACGCTGCTCGCCGGCGACGCGGCGAATCTCGTGATGGCGACCAACGGGGGCGGGATCCCGACCGCGATGCTGAGCGGTTGGCTCGCGGGCGAGGCGGCCGCGCGGCACGTCCGGGACGGCGCGTCGCTCGCCGACTACGACGCGGCGTGGCGGGCGGCACTGCACGGGCCGCTCGACCGGGCGGCGCGCATCCAGGCGTTCGGCGACCGGGCCGCCGGATTCGACCCGCTCCTCGCGCTAGGCATGCGCTATATCGGCGCCGCCGGTCTGGAGGCGATGATGCGCCTCCGCTGGCCCCCGCGCCTCGGGAGGAACTCGTGAGCCCCACGCTCGAGGAGCCGGCGCCGGACTCCTCGCTCGAGGCGCTCGTCAGCCAAACGCTCGGGGCGGAGACGTCGCTCGAGCTCGCGGGGCTCCTGCCGGTCCTCGTCCGGGACGTCGGCGAGATCGACTGGCGCCTCAACGAGGTGCTCGGCTCGACCTACGCCCAGCTCACCGAGGCCGCGCGCTACGCAGTCTCGACCGGCGGCAAGCGTGTGCGCCCGCTCCTGATGGCGGCGACGTACCGCGCGCTCGGCGCGGAGTCGATCGCCGGGATCCGCTCGCTCGCGGCGGCGTTCCAGCTGATCCACACCGCGACGCTCGTCCACGACGATGTCATCGACCACTCCGAGACCCGTCGGGGCCAGCCGAGCGTCCTTCGCGCCTTCGGGACGCCGCTCGCGATCGTCTCGGGCGACTACCTGTTCATCCGCGCGTTCGAGCTGGCGGCCGAGTACCCGACGCCGATCATCCTGCGCTGCGGCGAGTCGTGCGCCGACCTCGCCGAGGGCGAGGTGCTCCAAGAGGCCTCCCGGTTCGATCTCTCCTCGGGTCGCGAGCACTACTACCGCGTGATCGAGCGCAAGACGGCCGCGATCATCGCGGCCGCGCTCGCCTCGATCGCGGAGATCGCGGCAGCGCCGGCCGCGGTCGTGGACGGCCTCTCGGCGTACGGGAAGTCGCTCGGCATCGCCTTCCAGGTGCGGGACGACCTGCTCGACACGTACGGGGACCCGGACCTGCTCGGGAAGCCGCTCTTCACCGACCTTCGGGAGGGGAACCCGACCCTCCTGTCGCTGGAGACGTACGCCCGCCTCGACGCCCGGCACCAGGCGGAGTTCGAGAAGCTGTTCCAGCTGCGGCACAAGCGCACGCGGCACCTCCTGCGCCTCAAAGAACTCACGGACGAGACCGACGCGGCGGCGGTCGTCGCGCGCGAAGCGGAGCAATGGTCCGAGCGCGCGATCCGCGCGCTCGATGCGGTCGCGGACGGGCCGTACCGGCGGCTCCTCGAACGGCTCGCGCGTGGGGCCTCCGAGCGCCGCTTCTAGGCCCGGCCCGTCGGGCCGACCCGCTCGAGCGAAAGGTACATCTCCCGGCCTCGGGTCGTTCTACCTCCGGAGCGCCGCGCGATGAGCAGTTCGAACGCCTCGGCCAGCTCCCCGGTCGAGTTCGAGCACCTGCCGCCGCGCTGGGAACCGACGCCCGTCCGCCCGCGCCTGCCGATCGGCGTGGCCGTGATCTCGGTCGTGATCGCGATCTTCGCCGTCCTGATGGTCCTCGCCGGCCTGCTCTTTCTGTTGGGCCAGGTCGTCGGGAACGTGGCCCCTCCTTCGCTCCAGATCTTCCAGTCGATCGACCTCTGGGGCGCGGCGATCCTCGTGATCCTCGGCGCCGCGCTCATCGGCATCGCGACGTCGCTCTGGCGCCAGGAGACGTGGGCGCTCTGGACGACGATCGTCGTCGTCTTCGGAACGACGGCGTACCTGTTCTTCACCGGATCGATCACGATCCTGTTCCTGATCTTCGTCGGGCTCTTCGTCTACCTCCTCTCGGTCCGGCGCTACTTCTACTGATGCGCCTCGTCCTCGCCCAGCTCGCCCCCGTGCCGGGGGACGTGGCCCGCAACGCGGCGCGCCTGGCCGAGGTCGTCCGGGCCGCGCCGGGCGATCTCGCGATCTTCCCGGAGCTCTACCTGTCGGGCTACCGGGTCGGCGACCGCTTCCATCGGATCGCGCTGCGACCCGGCGATGCCACCCTTCGGGAGCTCGGGATCGTCGCCCGGTCGACGGGCACGACGATCGTCGTCGGCGCGCCGGTCGCCTCGGCGGAGCGCGGTGGGGAGGTGTACAACGCGGCCGTCGCGGTCCGCCCCTCCGAGGAGGTCTTCGTCCAGGTGAA
>JASHUJ010000156.1 GCA_030040035.1 Thermoplasmata archaeon | reverse complement strand
GGAGGGCCGGCATGAGGGTGCTCCTGGTCGATCACGAGGACTCCTTCGTTCACAACATCGAGCAGGCGCTCGAGATCGAGGGGGCCCACGTCGACTGCGTCCGCGCGACAGTCCCCCTCAAGATCGCGGTGCGCTCCGATCCGGACGCGATCGTCCTCTCGCCCGGGCCGGGCCATCCCAAGGACCGCCGGGTGACCGGTCTCGGGCGGACGCTGTTGGACCGGTGGGATCGAGAGCGACCGTTCCTCGGAGTATGCCTCGGGCACCAACTGATCGCGGACCACTACGGCGCGCAGGTCGTACATGCCCCGGCCCCCGTGCATGGGGAGGCGACGGCGCTCGTGCACGATCGCCGCGGAGTCTTCGACGGGCTTCGGTCGCCTCTGACCGCCGCGCGGTATCACTCCCTGGCGGTCCGACGTTCGAGCGTGCCGGCGGCGCTCGAAGTCTCCGCTACCGGGGCGGAGGGCCTCGTGATGGGCCTCCGCCACCGCTCGCGACCGGTCGAGTCCGTTCAGTTCCACCCCGAGTCGTACCTGACGCCGGACGGGCCGCGGATGCTGCGCAATTTTCTCCGGGGGGCGCACCGGTGAACTCGAGCCAACTGAGACGTATCCTGGATCCGGCTCCCTTCACGGCCGCTGAGGCACGGGCCCTCCTCGGCTCCTTGCTCGCGGAGGGCACAACCGACGTCGAGCGCGCCGGAGTCCTGATCGGCCTCGCCGGGCGCGAATTGACCGTGGGCGAGCTCGTCGCGTTCGCTCTCGAAATGCGCCGTCGAGCCCGGCGGTTCCCACTCCCCGCGCGCGACCGCGCGATCGATCTGTGCGGCTCGGGCGGAGCGCCGCGACCGTCCTACAACGTGTCCACCGTGAGCGCGTTCGTCGTGGCGGCGTCCGGCGTTTCCGTTGTGAAGCACGGGAACCGGAGCGCCCGGGGCCCCTGCGGCTCGAGCGATCTCCTCGAGGCCCTCGGGCTACCGGTGACCAGTTCGCTCTCGTTCGGCCGCGCCTCGTACCGCGCGCACCGGATCGCGTTCCTTCACGCCCCCCTCTATCACCCGACGGCTCGGGCGGTGGCACCCGTGCGGAGGGCCCTCGGGGTTCCAACCCTCTTCAACCGACTCGGCCCCCTGTCGAACCCCGCGCGCGTCCGATTCCAGGTCGTCGGAATGGCGGACCGGCCGGGCGCCGAACTCGCGTCACGTGTCCTACCCCATCTTGGCGTGGTCCGAGGGCTTTCCATGAGCTCGGCCGACGGGTGCGACGAGTTCTCGCCCCGCGCTGCCACGACCGCCTTTGTCTGGCACCGGCGTCGTAGATCCCGACGAGAATTTCGACCCTCCGACCACCTGCCGCCGGACGATCGGCAGGGCGAATGGGGACCGTTGCCTCCCCCCGAGGCGGCGGTCGAAGCCGAACGGATCCTGGCCGGGGGAGGCGGCGCTCGACGCGGCTCGGTGCTCTTGACTTCCGCCGCGGCGCTCTGGATCTCCGGCGGTGCGCCTTCGTTCCGTCACGGTCTCGAGCGCGCACGAACGACCCTCGACTCCGGCCGAGCGGAACGGCTACTCCGCCAACTGCAACGACTGGCTCGCCGCTATCGCGCCCCTGAGGGGAGGTGACCATGGGATTCCTCGCCGACATCCTAGCCGAACTCCAGCCGGTGGTGGACGAGGACGGGTACCTCTCGGGTCTACCCGCGGCCGGTCCTGCACACAAGCCGAGCCTCCGCGAAGCGATCAACGCCCGCGCTCAGGAGGGGGCGATCCTGGCCGAGTTCAAGCGGGTCTCACCGGGCCAAGCCACGCCGATCCTCCCCGGTCGAGCGGTCGAGGAGTTCGTACGCTCGGCCGAGCAGGCCCACGTGGCCGGGTTTTCCTGCCTCGCGACCGGCCCTCGATTCGAGGGCTCGCCATCGGACGTCCGGGAGGTCGCGTCGGCGACCTCCCGCCCGGTGCTGTTCAAGGACTTCGTCGTCAGTGAGCGCCAGGTCGCGGCGGCGGCGCGGTCCGGAGCGAGCGCCGTCCTGTTGATCGCCCGACTCGCCGAGGTGGGCGTTCCCGGACCGCGTTTGGCCGGTCTAGCCCGCTCCGCGCACGATCTCGGACTCGAGGTCGTCCTCGAATTTCACGCCGAGGCAGAATTAAGTCAGGTAGACGTCGTGCCGGCGGACGTGTACGGCGTCAATGTGCGGGACCTGGATTCGCTGCGGATCGACCGACCGACGGCGGAGACGACGATCGAACGCGCTCGGGAGATCGGCCTGCGCCCGCTGATCGGCTTGAGCGGTGTTGAGTCGCCGGCGGAGGCCGGGCGCTTCTGGGACCTCGGGGTCGATGGGATCCTCGTGGGCACGGCGGTGGCGCGCTCGAGGGAACCCACGCGATTCCTCCGTTCGTTGGGTCGTCCCGTCGGGAGGTCCTCCCCGTGAAGACCTTCGTGAAGTTCTGCGGGCTCAAGCGGGCCGAGGAGGTCCGGCTCGTCCCCGCGGGCGGCGCGGCCGGCTTCGTCGTCGAGGTGCCAGCTTCGCCGCGCAACATCCCGCTCGAGCAAGCAGGTGCTCTGATCGAGGGACTGCCGGCGGAGGCGGAAGCGTGGGCCGTGGTCGTCGACCCGAGCGCGGAACTCATCCACCGTCTGTTCGACGAGGTCGGGATCGACCGGGTCCAGGTCTACGGCCAAGTCCCCGCGGGCCTCGAGTTCCTGGAAGTGCACCATCTCGTGCCCTCGGTCCCCGTGCCCGCCGAGCCGACCGGCGGGCCCGATCCCGTGATCCCGCCGGCCGAGGATTACTCGCGCGTCCACCTCGACGCGGCGGGTCAGCCGCTCCCGGGGGGAAGCGGGGTCCGTCCGAGCTGGGAGGTCTGCGCCCGCCTCGTCGATTCGCAGCCCGGGCGCAAGCTGATCCTAGCGGGGGGGCTCACGCCGGAGAACGTCGGCGACGCGCTCGCCACGGTCCGGCCCTGGGGCGTGGACGTCTCCTCGGGGATCGAGAGCGCACCCGGGGTCAAGGACCTCGACAAAATGCAGTCGTTCCTGCGCGCGGTCGAGGTGTTCGAGCACGGGCATGCCTAGGCACTACGGGCCCTACGGGGGATCGTTCGTACCCGAGACGCTTGTCCCGGCCCTCTCCGAGCTTGAACACGCGTGGAAGACCGCGCGACGAGATCCGGCGTTCCAACGTGAGCTCCATCGACTCTCCTCGACGCTCGGAGGCCGTCCGACCCCGCTCTACTTCGCCCGAAATCTCACCCGCCGGGGACGCGGAGCCGAGATCTGGCTGAAGCGTGAGGATCTCCTGCACACGGGGGCCCACAAGTTCAACAACGCGCTCGGCCAGGGTCTCCTCGCCCAACGGATGGGCAAACCCCGACTCATCGCCGAGACCGGCGCCGGACAGCACGGGGTCGCGACCGCGATGATCGGCGCGGCGCTCGGACTGGAGACCGAGGTGTACATGGGCGCGATCGACATGGAACGCCAGCGCCCGAACGTCGACCGCATGCGCCTGCTGGGGGCGCGCGTCCTCCCCGTCACGACCGGGACCCGCACGCTGAAAGATGCGATCAACGCGGCGCTGCGTGATTGGATCACGAACGTCCGGACCACGCACTACCTCCTCGGTTCGGCGGTGGGTCCGTATCCGTACCCCGCGATCGTCGCGGACTTCCAGAGCGTCATCGGGCGCGAGATCCGGGCGCAGTCCCGGCGTACGTTCGGGCGACTGCCCGAGCTCGTGGTGGCGTGTGTCGGGGGTGGATCGAATGCGATCGGTACGTTCCGCCCCTTGCTCGGCACGGGCGTGGAGCTGCTGGGTGTGGAGGCGGGCGGACCCTCCGGGTCGCGTGGGGCCGCGAGCCTCTCCGCCGGCCGGCCCGGGATCCTGCACGGATCATTCTCCTACGTCCTCCAAGACTCGGACGGTCAGGTGGCCGAGACGGAGAGCGTCTCCGCCGGCCTCGACTACCCGGGGGTCGGACCCGAGCACGCCTGGTTGCGGGACTCCCGTCGCGTGCGCTACCTCGCGGTCCACGACCGCGATGCCCTCCGGGCGTTCCACTGGGTCGCCGAGGACGAGGGCATCCTGCCCGCCCTCGAGCCGTCGCACGCGATCTTTGCGGCGCTGCGCGAAGCGCGCCGGCGACCGAAGCGGTCGCGGATCGTCGTGACCCTCTCGGGCCGGGGCGACAAGGACCTGGCGGTGGTGCTGCGTGGATCTGGCTGAGGCGCTGCGCGCGGCCCGGGCGGCCCGACGGCCGGCGATCGTTCCGTACCTGATGGTCGATCGGACCCAGTCCCGTCGCCTGTCCGCACGGGTCCGGGCGCTCCGCGACGGAGGGGCCACCGCTCTCGAGCTCGGATTCCCTTTCTCGGATCCGATCGCGGACGGCCCGGTCCTCGCCACGTCCGCGCAGCGGGCCCTCGACCACGGGACCCGTTGGGCGGACCTGCTCGCGGCGTGCCGGACCGCGAGCCAGATCCTGCCGGTCGCGGTGATGACCTACGCCAACCCGGTCTGGCGCCACGGTCTCCCGAAGGCGCTCGAGGGGCTGCGGGCCGCGGGGGCCTCGGGGCTCATCGTTCCGGACCTTTCGCTCGAGGAGTCCCGCCCCTGGAGGACAGCCGCCGCCCGCGCCCGGGTGCATCTGGTGCTGCTCGCGGCGCCGGGGGTTTCCCGCCCGAGGCTCGCACGCATCGCCCGGGCGTCTCGAGGGTTCCTCTATCTGGTTGGACGGTACGGGATCACCGGCGCCTCGGTGCGGGGGACGTCGGTCGCTCTCGCTCCCATCCTCCGGCAGGCGCGGTCCGCAGCCCCGACGTTGCCGATCCTCGTCGGGTTTGGAATTCGCGACCGAGCCGGCGTCGCTCGAGCGTTCGCCGCGGGAGCGGACGGAGTCATCGTCGCGACGGCGCTGAAAGAGCGGCTGGACGCCGGCGCCTCGCCGGACTCGATACGGTCCTGGCTGCACTCGCTCGCCTCGACGCGCTCCCAGCCTTCGGCCGTCGCGTGATGCACGGCGCTCCACCGGACCTCTGGACCCGGCGTTGGGACTTGAGCTGGGCCCGCGAGACTCCTTCTCCCAATGGTTCGGGCGCTGCGATGGTCCTTGGATTCGATTGCGTACTGGGTTCGTCGAAGCGCAGAGGCGGACTCGGGCTGGTTCCGAGGTTCACGGGCGGATCCGTTCCAACGACAGGAAACGCACGGCCGAGGCCGGCCCGACGCCCGCCACGAGGAACTCCTTTCGAACCCCCTGGGCGACCCGCACGCTCCCGGCGACATCGGGCCACGCGGTCACGTGTCCCGCCGGTACGGCCTGCACCAAGTACCGGGCGTGCGCGTGCGAGGGGTTGCGAGGATAGGCCCGAAAGTGGGCGCCGTACTTGAACCCCGTCTTCACGACGAGACCCCGGGCGCGCAGGTCGGCGTACGCCGCGCGACGCTCGTCGAATCCCGGATCGAGCCGGCGCGCGCGCCGCTCGAGGCGCTCGATCGGCACGGTGCGCCCGGACTTCGCGTCGCGCACCTCGAGCTGACCGGACGCGACGAGATAGACGGCCTCCAACATGCTCAGTTCGAGGCGCGCGCCGAGCCGGCTCCCGTACGCGAGCTCCCGACCGAGCTCGTCCGCCGCTTCGGGTTCGTGGATCGTCACCCGATCCTCGCTGAGCCATCCTTCGGTCGGTCGGGGCAGGGCGCGGGGCGGGAGCGCTCCCGTCGGGGCGGGACGTCGGACACGATAGTAGGTGAGATCGGACTCCTCGTCGACCAGTCCGAGCAGGAGCACCTTCTTCGCGCTCTGGGCCCGCTCGGCGAGATCGAACACCCGCGCGAGATCGAAGGCGACGCGCTCGCTCAACGCCTCGACCCAGAACTTCGACGGCGTTTTGTGGAGGATCCCACCGCGCGGCAGCACCGCGAACGCCACGGGCGGCGGACTCGCGCGGACCACGTACCCCCGCTGCCGCA
>JASHUJ010000155.1 GCA_030040035.1 Thermoplasmata archaeon | reverse complement strand
AGGATGCGCTCCGACTGCCGGGGCGAGAAGAAGCCGGGCTCGCAGAAGACGTCGCAGAACCGGGCGAGCCCGAAGCGCGCGATCTCGGGGAGGGTTCGGCGGACGATCTGGTCGACGTAGTCGTCCGGTCGCCGGGCGAACTCGGGCGGGACGGCGTGCGCGCCGAGGTAGGTCGGCACGATCCGCAGGCCGGTACGATGGCTGAGCCGACGGATGAGGCGGAGCAGACGCAGTTCGCCGGCGTGCTCGAGCGCGTAGCCCGACTTCACCTCGATCGCGGTCGACCCGCCCGCCGCCATGCGGAGGAGGCGTCCTTCGGTCGCTCGCAGGAGCTCTTCGTCGGTCGCCGTCCGGGTCGCCCGCACGGTCGCGTAGAGTCCCCCGCCGCGCCGCGCGATCTCGGCGTAGCTCGTCCCGGCGGCCTTCAACGGGAGCTCGAACGCCCGGTCCCCGGCGAAGAGCGCGTGCGTGTGGGCGTCGACGAGCCCCGGGACGAGCACGCCGCCGAGGCCCCGCACGCTCCGACCGTGCGAGCGCAGCCGCACGCTCGCCTCGAGGGAGGCCTCGGGGCCGATCCAGACGATGCGGCCGTTCGCGGCCGCGAGGGCGCCGTTCGAGATCCGCCCGAGCTCTTCCATCGCGCGGCCGACCCGCGGCACCGGGCCGCGAGCGAGGGTCGCGATCTCGGCGAGGTCCGTGACGACGAGGTCCGCGCCGATCATTCCTGAAGGATCAGGTGATCGAGCAGATCCCGAGCGACCTGCGCCCCGGGGTAGATAGCACGCGCCTCGGCCGTGAGTGGCTCGAGGTCCTTGTACCGCGCACTGAAATGGGTAAGGAACAGGCTCGCGACCTCGGCCGAGCGGGCGATCTCCGCCGCCTGGCGCGCCGAGGTGTGCCCCCACTCGTTCGCCTGGACCTCGTTGTCCGCCATCGAGGTCGCCTCGTGGACGAGCAGCGTCGCGCGGTGGGCCAGCCGGCGCACGTCGTCGGACGGCCGGGTGTCCCCCGTGTAGACGACCGACCGACCGGGCCGAGGCGGCCCCATGACGTCCGCCGGACGGACGAGCCGATCCCCGACCTGCACGGACTCGCCGGCCTCGAGCCGAGCGAAATCGGCCCCGTGGATGCCCAGTGAGCGGGCGAGCGGCCCGTCGAAGCGGCCCCGCTTCGGCCCCTCCTCGAGCCGGTAGGCGATCGCCGGGACCGGGTGATCGGCCCGCGCCGTCCGTACGGTGTACCCGTCGAGGTCTCGCGATTCCCCCGGTGCCAGCGCATGGACCGTCACGGGGAACCGGAGGGTGAAGTAGCCCATCTTCAGGGCCCGCCCGACCATCTCCTCGGCATCGGACGGACCGTAGACGTCGAGCGGCTCGGTCCGGTTGTTGAGGCACATGCTCTGGATGAGACCCGGCAGGCCGAGGAAATGGTCGCCATGGAAGTGCGTGATGAAGACCCGGCGCACGCGCATGAACGACGTGCTCGACTGGAAGAACTGGCGTTGCGTTCCCTCCCCGCAGTCGAGCAGGACCAGTTCCGATTCGAGGTCGAGCGCCATCGCGCTCGCCGAGCGTTCCTTCGTCGGCCAGGAGCCCGCGGTCCCGAGGAACGTGAGTTGCATGTCCCCGGGGCACTCCCGGCCCCATTAAAGGACGAGGGCCGCGGCCCTCGACCCGGGGTCCGCCGGGGGACGGAACTGCTCACGGGGGCAAAAGGGGAAAAGGAGCCCCCCGGTGCGTTTATCGATGGTCGACTGGGACCGGGTCGAAGAGCTCCGGTCGAAGGGCTGGGACTGGGAGCGGATCGCCAACGATCCGAAGGTCGGATTCCACCCGGACACGTCCGTCCGCGAGGCCGGTCGGGCGCTCCGGGGCCTCTACCATCGCCAGAAGTCCCGGGAGCGGCGCCAGGGACAGGAGGGTCCGACGCCGACGCCCCGGAAGGCCGCCGCCAAGGAAGAGCCGCGCTGGAACCTGACGCGCGTCGGCTACCTCCTCGTGCCGATCGTCGGGGTCTGGTTCGTGATCGCCTACGTGCTGCCGTCCCCCGTCGGCGTCGTCGTTCCGGCGATCCCATACCTCGCCTTCGCCCTCATCGCCGCCGCCTTGGTGCTGATCTTCGCGCTCTGGCGGCTCCGTCAAGAACGGTGGTCGAAGGTCCTCCGGAACACCGTCGTCGTCGGCGTCGTGGTCGGGCTCGTGTTCTCCGGCGTGATCGCGCTCACCGGGGCCCTCTTCTTCGGCTGCCCGGTCCTCCCGCCGACGAGCAGCCAGACGACCCAGCCGGGCGGTCTCGGCTGGACGAGCGTCCCGGCCTCCGCGTGGCAGGACGGCGGCAAGCCGGTCTTCTACTTCTACGGCGCGACGTGGTGCCCGTACTGCTCGGCGAGCAGTTGGGCGATGTGGAAAGGACTCACGGAGTTCCAGAGCGGGTTCGACGGGAGTATCAACGGGGTGCCGGGTACGAGCTTTTACTACTCCAACCCCGGCGACGTCTACCCGAACACCCCCGAGGTCATCCTCGGATCCGCGTCGATCACCTCCCCGATCATGTCGTTCCAGGTCTCCGAGTACTATTGGACGCAGTCGACCGGAACCGCCGGGACGTTCCCCGGCACCTCCAACTGCATCCAGCAGGCGTACGTCTCCGCCTACTCGGGGGGATCGATCCCGTTCGTCGTCCTCAACGGCCAGTACGTGCACGCCGGCTCGTCGCTGATCGACCCCTCGGATCTGAGCAGCTACGAGGACGGCGCGAGCGGCGGCTACACGGCGGTCGCGACCAGCGTGCTGCAGGAGTCCGGCACCCCGTGGTCGATCATCCAGGGGCAGGCCGGGTGGATCTGCGCGTTCATCCTCAAGGCCGACGGCTATTCGAGCGTCTCCGCGTTCATCGCCGCGAACCCGAGCCTGAGCCATCCGAACAACTACCAGTGGACGACGTCGATGCAGAACCTCGTGCAGGGCGACCTGAGCCAGATCACCTAGCGTAGGGCCCGTCCGATGCGCACGCGAACGCTCTGGTCGTACGTCTACCTCACCGGCGTGCTCGGCCTGATCGTCGCGATCTACGCGGGCCTCGAGACGCTCGATCCGAGCCTGCGCTCGAGCTGCACGATCAGTTCGTTCTTCTCCTGCGCGGCGGTCGACTCGAGCGGGCACACCACCACCCTCGGGATCCCGGACGCGGTCATCGGCATCGTCGGGTTCCTCGCGATCCTCGTCGTCGCCGGACTCGCGGAGCGGCGCTCGTCCGACCGGCGGCTCGTCTACGCCCTGCTCGCCGTGACGACCGCGGGCGTCGGCTTCGCGAGCTACTTCGCCTACGTCGAGCTGGCGATCATCCACGCCCTGTGCCCGGTCTGCACGACCGCCTACGCCTTCGGCGTCCTCGTCTGGGTCGGGGCGATCGCGCTCGCCGTGCGATCGCGGCGCGAGGCCGCGCCCGATCGCGCCGCCGCGCCGGACGGAGCGGAGTAGCGAACGGCGCGCGCCCAAGTACCGCCGGTCCCGGCTCCCGATTCCGGTGCGATACGGGAGCGATTCGGGAGCGTTCTCGGAAAACTGGCTTTCCGCCGCCGCCCAGTGGTCCTCCTCGGAGGTGACCATGCGTCGAATCCATCTGGCGAACCGAGGCGTCGCGCCCATCCTCGTGGCCGTCGCGCTCGCCGCCGCCGGGCTCGGCCTGTTCGGATTCGTGGTCGCGGACGTTCGCTCGTTCGTGAGCCACGCCGACGGATCGAACGAGACGAGCAACAACACGACGGCCCCCGGCTGCGGGAACTCGACCGCTCGTCCGCCGCCCCCCCCGCCCCCGCCGCCTCCCTGCGGGAACGGGACGGGCGCGAACGACACCGGGACGAACGGCACCGCTCCGACCGGATGCGGGAACGGGACGGCTCCCCCCCCGCCCCCGCCTCCTCCGGCCTGCGGGAGCGCGACCGGCTCGGGCGGTTGTGGCAACATGACCGTGCCGGCTTCGGCCCGCTCGTCCTAGCGCCGCGGATCGCGACCTCGTCCGGACCGCCGGGCGGAGCCCCGGCCACCCCGGGGCTCCGCCAACTTTTTCCGAGATTCCGAGGGCGATCGCCGAACCGTCCGTTCCGTCCCTTCTTACTCGAGACTGAGGTAGAGGAACACGGCGAGCGCCACCGCCCCGAACACGAGGCTCACGAAGAGGAAGGGCCACAGCCCGCCCGGCCCGAGCCCGAACACCCCGAAGACGAACGGCGAGGCGACGAGCGTCTGGAGGGTCAGTGCCACCAGGACGACCACGAGGCCGGCCGCGAACCGGGCCCGCGTGTCGAGGAATGTGCGCACGTAGACGCCGACGAGGGTGAGCAACAGGGCGAGGTCGATCCCCGTGATCGTCCCGGAGAGGAGCAGGAGGCCGTGCGTCGGCGGCGGGGCCCCGTGGGGCCCCGGTGGACCCGGCAGCGGGGCGGTGAGGAGCGTCAGCGCGAGTCCGATGAGCGCGCCCGCCCCGAGGACGAGGAGCACCAAGGCCGCGGCCCCGAACCGGTGGGGACGGGACGGGGCGGTCACGGGCGCCCCTCCCGGGCCCGGTGGCGTTGCCGGATCGTTTCGAGCTCCTCCCATCGTGCCTCCACCATGGCGGTCAGGGCATAGACCTGGCCGTAGTGCTCGCCGCTCGACTCCACGAGCCGGTTCTCCTGGAGCACCCGCAGGTGGTGGCGGACCGTCGAGTAGTCCAGGCGCAGCGCGAGGGCGAGCTGCTGGGCGTTGCGGGGCTCCTCCCGGATCGCGGCGACGATCTCTCCGCGCGTCCGGGCGCCCGCGCTGCTCGCGAACAGCCACCAGAGCAGTCGGGAGAAGCTGTCCACGGTCCGCCCGCGATGGTCTCGGTTGGAATAAGTCTCATCGCCCGGAGGACGGAGTGGCGGGCGCGGCGGCGCGACACCTCCGCGACCGGGGGGATTTCCCTGGGCCCACCATCCACCCGGCCATCTCGCTCGGGGGTCTTGCGGGTTTTCCGAGATGTTTCCCAAATCTCCCGGGTCCGGAACGGCGCCCCTCCTCGAGAAGGGAGCTCCGGCGCGCCGGTTCGGGTTATATACCCCACCCTTCTCGGGCGGCCCGGGTCACCATGCCAACGGACTACGAGACGCTCGCCGCGGGGATCGCGATCGCCGGCGGACTGATCGGTACCGGGATGGCCCAGTCCGGGATCGGCGCCGCCGGGATGGGGATCATCGCGGAAAAGCCGGAAAAGTTCGGCCAGGTGCTCTTCTTCTTCGTCATCCCCGAGACGCTCTGGATCATCGGGTTCGTGCTGGGCATCATCCTGCTCCTGGGCATCCTCTAGACCGTCCCCTCCGCGACGCATGACCCTCGAAGACCTGATCGAGGAGATCCGCCGTCGCGGCGA
>JASHUJ010000018.1 GCA_030040035.1 Thermoplasmata archaeon | reverse complement strand
GAGATCGTCCGGCAGTTCGTCCACCCCTTCCCGGGTCTGACCGGTTTCGAGCAACGGCGGACCGCCGAGGTCCTCGCACTGTCCGGAGCCTCCGCGAAGTCGCTCGGACGGCTCCTGGAGGCGCTATGGCGGGCCTTCCAGACCGAGGACGCCGAGCTCGTGGAGATCAACCCGCTCGCGCTCGTGGGGGACGACCTCGTCGCGCTCGACGCCAAGGTGATCATCGAGGACGATGCCGCGTTCCGGCACCCCGAGTACGCCGACATCCGCGACGATCGGACCCCCCTCGAGGAGATCGCCCGCGAGAAGGACATCGCGTTCGTCCAGCTCGACGGGAACATCGGGGTCATCGCGAACGGCGCAGGGCTCACGATGGCGACGCTCGATGTCCTGCAGGAGCTGGGTGGTCGGCCCGGGGTGTTCCTCGACCTCGGCGGGACGGACGATCCCCGCAAGGTCACCGAAGCCTTCCTGTTGATGGCTCAGGCCCGGCCGACGGTCGTCTTCCTGAACATCTTTGGCGGGGTGACGCGGTGCGACACCGTCGCGAAGGGTCTCGTGGAGGCGATGAAGCAGGTGCCGGCCGCGCAGCGGTTTCCCATCGTCGCCCGGATTCGTGGGAACAATGAGGCCGAGGGGATCGAGATCCTCCGGGCCGCCGGCATCACTTCCGTCCCGCAGCTCAAGGAGTCCGCGCAGGCGGCCGTGGACCTCTCGCGGAGCGGAACATGACGGTCCTCGTCGACGCCTCCACCCGCGTCGTCGTCCAAGGCATCACGGGCCACCAGGGGACGGTTCACACCCGGCAGATGAAGGCGTTCGGGACGCAGGTCGTCGCGGGCGTCACGCCGGGCAAGGCGGGTTCCGAGGTCGAAGGGGTCCCGGTCTTCGATTCGGTCCAGGCGGCCGTCGATCGCACGGGCGCGAACGCGGCCTGCATCTTCGTGCCGGCACCCTATGCGAAGGACGCCCTGCTCGAAGCGGTGGACGCAGGCATCCGCCTCGCGACCGTCGTCACCGAGCACATCCCCTTCCACGACATGCTGGTGATGTACCACTACGCCCGCTCGCAGGGGACGCGGATCATCGGGCCGAACTGTCCCGGGATCGCGTCGCCCGGGAAGGCGAAGGTGGGGATCATCCCGAACGTCGTGTTCCGCCCCGGGCGCGTCGGGGTCATCTCCCGCAGCGGGACGTTGACGTACGAGATCGTCAACGGGATCAAGGAACACGGGCTCGGGCAATCGACGTGCATCGGACTCGGCGGCGACCCCGTCGTGGGAACCTCGTTCGTCGACGCCCTGCCGCTCTTCGAGGACGACCCCGAGACCGATCTCCTCGTCCTCGTGGGCGAGATCGGCGGTACGGCGGAAGAGGACGCCGCCGAGTACATCGCCGAGCACTTCTCGAAGCCGGTCGTGGCGTACATCGCGGGCCGCAGCGCCCCTCCCGGCAAGCGGATGGGGCACGCCGGCGCCATTATCGCTCGGGGCAAGGGCACGGCGGCCACGAAGGTCGCCGCGCTCGAAGCGGCCGGAGCCCGCGTCGCCCGATTCCCGTACGAGATTCCGGACCTCGTCGCCGATCTCGCGACCCGGGCCGCCCGCCGATGACCCCCGAAGCGCCCGCCGTCGACACGTGCGCGGTGCCGGGGTGCGGCGGGGAAGCGATCCGGCACCTCACCCTGGCCGAGGCCCGCAAGGCGTTCCCGGACCTCGGCGACAAGGGCCGGCGCGCCCCGCTCTGCCGCGATCACTATCGCGAGTGGAAGAAGTCGACGAAGGAAGCGCGGAAGCTGGATCGTCTCGGCTGGTGACCCCAGCTCGGAGTCGAGCGGTCGGCGCGGCCCCCAAGTCGGTTCGCGATCCGTGAGGACCCGTCACCCCGCCCCTAAAGGGGCGGTGATGGGTCGACCAGCGCGGAGATTCGATGCCGTCCCGACGAGCGGTCCGGGGGGTCTTCCTCGGCCTGGCGATCGTGGTTGCGGTGGTGGTCGGGCTGTTCGTCTGGCCGGGCGGGATTCCTGGGCCGTCGTGCAGCGGGTACGCGCCTACATTCGAGCCGACGACCGGCCGGACGTACTGTGCCGAGACGGTCCCATCCCCGCACTACGCGGCGAACTACACGGTGCGCGACGACACGTTCGAGCTCAAGTTGCTGCTGACGCCCGGCGGCGAGCAGATCGTCGTCAACGTGACCGAAGCCGACGGGACGCGGGCGAGCGGCACGCTCGGCTTCCTGGGCATGGCCCCTCCGCCCACCGCTTCGTGGTTCACTCCGGACGAGACGGCCGGCGTCACGGCGAGGTACGAGGGCAACCTCACGCTGCTCGTCGCGCCGTGAGCCCTCGCCGGGCCGACCCCCTGCGCTCGGCCGAGCCCGCGCCGGCGACGAGGGATCCCTCACTGCTTGCGCATCTTCTGGGCTCGCATGCGGCGGCGCATCCGCTTCTTGCGCCACTTCCAGCGCATGTGGCCGCGCTTCTTCCAGACCCGCGAGGAACGTTTCATTCCGAAGCCCGAACGCGCGGCGCTACGGGTATCCGTTTAAGAGCTTATCCGAGAGCGCGCCGCCGTAGGCGGTGCCGGCGTGGGGCCTCACGTTATCTGGCGCGTCCGTCTCTCACCGACCGTGCTGACGGCGGCCGACCTCGAGATCAACGTGCTTGAGTTCCGGCAACGTTCGTTCCAGTTCGAGCGCCTCGCCGATCTCGAAGGGACGGATTTCGCGGTGTTCTCCCGGACCGAGACGGAGAGCGAGAGCCAGTTCCGCCCCCGCCTCGTTCACCTGAAGCTCGTCGTGCCCCAGGCCTGGATCGTCTACGACGAGCCGAACGATCTCCTCGCGCTCGCCCGGGACGGGACCACGGTCCCGCCGCGCCTCACCGAGCCGGTGATCGAGGTCGGCGCGGAGCGCTCGGAGTTCCGCGAGCAGGGGATCGACTGGCAGCGCGCGAGCGGACCGGGCGGCGCGCTCGTCTACGTACCGACCGAGCTCGCCGCGCCCGTGCTCAGCGACGCGGGCCTCGCGGCCCTCGGCCTCGCGGGCGCGGACTAGCCGGGCGGGCTCACGCGGTCCCGGTCGGGGTCCGGAGCAGCCGGTCGATCGCGCCGGCGATCAGCGCCCCGACGATCGGTGCCACCCAGAAGATCCAGTCCTGCTGGATCGCCCACTGGTCGCCCGAGAAGTACGCGGAGAGGATCGCGGGCCCGAAGCTGCGGGCGGGATTCGCCGACGCCCCGTCGACCGGGATCGCGACCAGGTTCACGAGCAGGATCACGAATCCGATGGCGGCCGGGGCGAGGTTCTTCGAGAAGTTCTCGGCCCGGGTGGTGAAGAGGACGGTGAGGACGAGCAGGAAGGTGATCGCGACCTCGAGCAGGAAGACCGATCCGATCGAGTACAGGTACGGTGAACCGTTCCCCGAGTAGCCCTGCGCGGCGAGCGCGACCGAGGAGCCCGTCGCGATGTTCCAGACGCCGGAATAGCCGTACGCCACGCCCGCGACGGTCGCGACCG
>JASHUJ010000017.1 GCA_030040035.1 Thermoplasmata archaeon | reverse complement strand
GCCGCGACGCCCCCGGCGGTCGGTGTGAGCGCCCGCGCGGCGACGGCGGCGGTCGAAAGGAGGGCCGTCGCGACGATCCCGACGAGCGCCGGGACGAGAGCCAGCACCAAGTGACCTCTCGCGCTCGCAATTGGACTCGGACTTAAGCGCTTCCGGCCCGTAGTTTCTACCGGTCAGCCACGGCCCAAGACCCGGCCGACGGCGGCCCCGAACGAATCTGCGCGGATTTCGGGCGTCGCGCTCGTGGCCGCAAGTTCCGCTTCGATCGCCGCTTCGTGTCCCGGCGGTCGCACGATCCCGCTGAGCAGGCCCAACTTCGTCCCCGCCAGGACGTCGATGGCCCGGTCCCCCACGACGGCGCTCGTCGCGAAATCGATCCCCCAGTCGTCGCGGGCCCGTTCGAACAACAGCGTGCCCGGCTTGCGGCAGGCACAGCCGCGCTCGGGTCGATGCGGGCAGTAGTAGAAGGCGTCGATATGGGCTCGGTGGGGGGACAAGAGTTCGTTCAGGTGCTCGTGGATGCGATCGACTTCCTGCGACGTATAGTAACCGCGCTCGATCCCGGATTGGTTCGTCACACAGATGACGAGGTAGCCGTGCTCGCGTGCGAGCCGGAGCGCGTTCCCGACGCCCCGGTTGAGCTCGAGGAGCGACGCGTCTCGAAGGTAATGAAGATCCGGGTTGAGCGTCCCGTCCCGATCCACGAACAAGGCTCGGCGGGCCGTCGAACGCGCCGAATCCGCGGATCGGTCCACACGGAGTGGTGCCTCCGCGCAGGATAAGCCTTGACCTGAGTTCGGCCCACGCATCGAGCCGTCGATGGAGGAAGCGCCGGGACACTGCATCCTCCTCACGTCACCCGGCGCCTGGCCGGGCCTCGACGAGGCCTTCGACCAAGCGCTCGCGGACCTGCGACGCGCACCCGCGCCACTCAGGATCCTCTTCTCGGGGGGCGTCGACTCCGGATTGCTCGCCTGGGAACTTCGCCGTGCTCCCGATGTTCGACTGCTCACGCTCGGGGTCCAGGGAAGTCACGACCTCGCGGCCGGCCGATCGGCCGCCTCCCTCTTGGGCCTGTCATGGCTTGGCCTCGAGGTCGACGCGCGGGAGGTGATGGACGTGGACCGGCGCGTGATGCCCGACCTCCAAGGGGTGAGCGATCTCGAGCGCAGCGTCCAACTCGCGCTCGCGCTCGCCGCGACGAAATCCCCTCCGGGGACGCTGGTGTGTGGGCAAGGGATCGACGAGCTGTTCGGGGGCTATGCTCACTCTCGCGGGCTGAGCCCGGGGGCCGCTCGCGCGCGCTCGGACGCCGATCTGACCAAGCTCATCGAGCGCGACTGGCCGCTAACGCGCCGCATCGCCGAAAGACTGGGTCGCGAGATCCGCGCTCCGTTCCTCGACGCTCGATTCCTCTCGGCCGTCAAGCGGCTCCCGGACGAGGTCCGCTTCTCGAGCCAGGTCGGCAAGGGCTGCTTCCGGGCCTGGGCGATCAGCCGGGGGCTCCCCCCACTGATTGCCCGGCGGCCGAAGAAGGCGCTCCAGTACGGGAGCGGGATCGATCGACTGCTCCGCCAGGTCGGTCGGTCGCCCCGCCTAGTCGAGCCGGACTCGGGTCCCGGCCTCGCCCGCGACCGCCCGAGCGAGCGACGGGATGTCGGTGATCACGAACCGACGGCCCCCGGCCCGTAGGAATTGGAGGCCCGCTTCGACCTTCGGGCCCATGCTGCCTTCGGCGAACTCACCTCGGGCGAAGTGCCCCTCGAGCTCGCCGAGGGTCACCTCTCCCAGCCAGCGCTCCGTCGGCCGCCCGAACGATACCGCGGCGCCCGGAACGTCGGTCACGACCGCGAAGGTATCCAAACCGAGCTCCCGGGCCACGAGCGATGCGCCGAGATCCTTGTCGATCACGGCCTCGACCCCCTCATAGCGGCCATCCTCGCGACGCACGACGGGGATCCCGCCTCCGCCGGCGACGACCGGGACCCAACGGGTCCCGAGCCCGGATTCAAGGAGGCGTCGCACCGCCGGTCCCTCCAGCCAGGCGATCGGTCGCGGAGACGGCACGAGGCGACGCCAGCCGCCGCGCGCACCGTCGTAGCGCATGATCCACCCCTGCTGCTTGCGGAGGACCCGGGCCTCTTCCTCGGAATAGAAACGCCCCACCGGTTTGGTCGGATGATCGAAGGCCGGGTCGTTGGAGGCGACCTCCGTTCGGCTGATCACGGTCAACACTGAACGGTCGACGCCCACTCGCCGCAGCGCCGGCGGGAGCTCGGTCTGGACCAGGTAGCCGATCTGCCCCTGGGTCTCGGCCCCGAGCACGTCCATCGGCCGGGCCGGGACGTCCCGGGCTCCGAGTTCGTTCTGGCGCAGGAGGGCCCCGATCTGCGGTCCGTTGCCGTGGGCGATCACGAGCTCGCGACCCGACGCGGCGATCTCCGCGAGTACGCCCACCGTGGCGCGCATCTGCGTACGGGCTTCCTCCCACGTTCCGGTCCCGCCGGACCGCTGCAGCGCGTTGCCTCCGAGCGCGACCAGTATCCCCGACATCCGTCCGACGGCCCGGAACTCCCGGCGCCGCCCGCATAAATGTATCCCGAGGCAATTCTCGAGCGCGTTCGCTCTCGAGGAGTCGGCCGCGCGCGAACGGCTATATAGCCGCCGCCGGCTCCCGGGCCGTGACGGACGAGCGGTCCTCGCTGCTCTGTCCGCTCGATTTCCGCTACGGGCGGCCGGAGGTCAGCGCGCTCTTTTCGCGCGGCGCGCGGCTCGAGCGGGCCCTCCGGGTCGAAGCGGCTCTCGCGGCGACGCAGGCCGAACTGGGGATCGTGCCTGCGGACGCTGCCGTCGCGATCGCGCGCGTTGCCGATCTGGCCCACGTCACCGTGGACCAGGTCGACGAACTCGAAAAGCAGACGCGCCACGATGTGATGGCGATCAATCGGGCGCTCGCCGCGGCCGCGGGCCCCGCGGGTCGTTGGGTGCACTTCGGGGCGACGAGCGCGGACATCACCGAGACCGCCGCCGCGCTCGAACTCCAGGCGTCCGTGCGGATCCTCCGCTCCGACCTGCACGATCTCGAGCGCGCGCTGCTCGACCTGGCCCAACGCCATCGCGCGACCCCCGAGATCGGGCGCACCCACGGGCAGCAGGGCGTTCCGATCAGCTTCGGGTACAAGATGGCGGTCTCCGCCGCCGAGGTGGCCCGCCACGTGGCGCGGCTCGACGAACTAAGCCCGCGCCTCACCGTCGGTAAGATGGCCGGCGCGATGGGCACCGGCGCTGGATTCGGTCCGCGGGCGGCCGAGATCGAGGCCGGGGTGATGCGGCGGTTGGGACTGGGGGCCGACGAAGCGCCGACGCAGATCGTCGGGCGGGACCGCGTCGCCGAGTTCACGAACTTCCTCGCGCTCGTCGCCGCCAGCGCCGAGCGGATGGCGACCGAGGTCCGCAATCTCCAACGGAGCGAGCTCGGGGAGGTCGCCGAGCCGTTCGACGAGACCCGTCAGGTCGGCAGCTCGACGATGGCCCAGAAGCGCAACCCGATCGTCTCGGAGAACATCTCGAGCCTCGCGCGGCTCGTCCGGGCGTTCGCGCTGCCTCCGCTCGAGAATATGGTCCAGTGGCACGAGCGGGATCTGGCGAACTCCGCGAATGAGCGGATCGTGCTCCCGCACGCGATCGTACTTACCGACGATCTCCTGGTCAAGCTCGCCGAGGTGCATCGCGGGCTTCGGGTCGACACCGCTCGAATGACCGAACTCCTGACGGCCGGGGGCGGCGCGGCGATGACGGAGAATCTCATGCTGGCCCTCACTGCCCGCGGCCTCGCCCGGAACGACGCACACGAACTGCTGCGCCGGCTGACGCACACCGACGGGAAGGCCGATCTCGCCAGCCGCGCGAAGGCGGACCCCACGGTACGGGGACTGCTGTCGCTGGAGGAGATCGACGGGTTGCTCTCGCCCGAAAGCTATGTCCGGGCGGCGACCGAGAAGACCGATCGGATCATCGCGCGTCTGACGCCCGGACTCGCGACGTGACGAGCGTCCCGGCGGAGTGGAGTGCGACGATCGTCGTCCGGGCGCCGGAGGACGCCCTCGCCTCCCATCTCGAACGCGCTCTGAACCCGGAAGCGGCCCGGGAGGTTCCGCGCTCGACGGCCGCAGTTCGCCGGAATCCCGACGGTCGGGTCGAGATCGAGATCGCGGCCCGGGACTCCGGCGCGATGCGGGCGGCCCTGAACACCTACCTCGGTTGGGTGCACCTCGCGGTCGCCGCAGCCCGGGTCGCGCGCGCCGAACGACCCGCGAGCGCGGGCGATGAGCTCGCGTCCCGAAGCGCTTAAGTCGAGGGTCGGGTCAGCCGTTCCGTGGCTCTTCCGGCGAAGCTCCAGAACGATCTCAAGCAGTTCCAGCGTCTGCAGCAAGAGCTCGCCGCCGTCCAGCAGCAGCGGCTCCAGCTCGACCTCAAGGTGCGCGAGGTCTCGCACACCCTCGAGGAGCTGAAGGGACTGCCCGAGGACGTCGTCGTCTACCGTCCGATCGGCGGCTTGCTGGTCCGCTCCAAGAACCGGCAAGAGGTCGAAGGGTTGCTCACGGAAGAGAAGGAGACGGCGGAGGTGCGGCTGAAGGGGGTCGAACGCCAGGAGAACCACCTCAAGGAGCGGTACACTTCGATGCAGCAGGAGTTGACCCAAGCGCTCCAGTCCGCCGGGGTCCAGCCGGCGCTCGCCGACGATTCGGAGAGCCCGCCCTCCGAGTCGTAGCGAGGGTCACGCGCGGCGGTGGACCAGCCGATCCGCGATCTCTCGGACGAGCGGCTTCGCGGCCGACCGAATGGTCCGGCTGCGCTCGAGGCGACGGAGCGCCCGCTCGGTGAGCGCCCGGATCCGCCGCTCGGAGTAGGCGAGGCTCCCGGTGTCCCGGATCACCGCCCGGGCTCGCTCGACGTCCTCGGGGGTCGCGTCGGGCTCGCCCAGCACGCGGCGGAGCGATTCCCGGTCGCGGCGGCCGCCCCGCGCCCACGCCCGGACGACCAGGAGCGTGCGCTTGCCCTCCACCAGATCGTTCGAGCTCTTTCCGGAAGCTTCCGCATCGAACCCGGCCCCGAGCACGTCGTCGCGCAGCTGGAAGGCGATGCCGAGGTCGAGCCCGACGGCGTCGAGATCTCGGAGCCAAGCCGACGTACGCCCGGCGAGGAGCGCCCCGAGCGCCAACGGCGCGGCGACCGTGTAGACGGCGCTCTTGAGACGATGCACGGTGAGCACGTCCGATTCGCTCACCGACCCCACCGGCAGGTTCCCGTTGCGGATATCGAGCAGCTGGCCGTACGCGGTCTGTCGCGTCATCGTGACGTACGCATGAAGCGCCGTGAGGCGGGCGCGCGCCGGGACTCGAACCGAGAGGATCGCCTCGACCGTGAACGGCTCCTCGAGATCGCCCAGCGTGATGCCGATGCCCATCCCGTAGTCTTCGGAGCGACCTTCGAATCGTTCGCGCGCGTGGGCCGCGGCGAGCGCGCGATGGACGGCGGGGCCGCCCCGCCGCTCCTCCGCGTGGTCGATGATGTCATCGTGAATGAGCATCCAGCTCTGGAAGTGCTCCATCGCCGCGGCCGCCCGCAGTACGGCCGCGGGCGAGCGCCCGGTCGCGATGTGATAGCCGGCGAGCACCAGCAGCGCCCGGAACCGCTTGCCACCGCGGAGGCTGAACTCGCGATTGACGTCGAGGTACGGCCGGAGCGTCACGGGCGCGACCCGACGTTCGCGGGCGTACGCCCGCTCGAGCTCCTGCTCGACGGCGGGAATATACCGCTGCAGCTCCGCGAGTCTCACGGCGGCGTCCGTTGGACGGCCAGCATATTAAACTCACCGGAGATGGACCGGCTCCGATGGCGTCGGCCCCGTTCGTCGAGCTCGCGAGCGCCGTCGTCCAGGCGATGGGCCAGAAGCTCGACGCGGCCAAGCCCTCGCCGGAGGGCCTCGCGCTCCGGACCGGCGACGGCTTCCTGTATGCCTTCCTCGAGGATCCGGATCGAGTCTCGCTCGAGACCGTGGCGCACCTGTTCGATCCGCACGGGTTCTCCCGTCCCGTTCACGTGGCGGTGCTCACGCCGGGGCACCTTCCCCTCGCGATCTCCGAGGACGTGGTACGACGCGGAGGAACGCTCGTGGAGGGACCCCGCTTTGCGGAACTCGCCCGCCAACTCGGGCTCGAGGCGATGCTCGGACAGGAACCCCGGGCTCCTCGGCCGGAGTCCCGTCGGTTGCTCCCGAGCGCGCAGCAGCTCGACGCGATCATGCACCGGGCGCGCACCTGGCTCGATTGGGGGGTCCCGGCCCTCGCGCTCCGGTTCTATCGACAGGCCGCCGACCTCAAGCCCGGCTTCCTTCCGGCCAAGATCGGAGTCGGCCGGTCCCTGCTTGCCCTCGGGCTCGTCGCCGACGCCGACCGGACGTTCGACGAGGTACTGCGGGCCCGGCCGGACGACGTCGACGCGCGCCTCGGTAAGGCCGCGGTGTTCGGCGCCCGGGCGCAACCCAAACAGGAGCTCGAGATGTACCGCCGCCTGCTCGAGGAGGACCGGGCGCGGAACGAAGTGCGGGCGCATCTCGTCGCCGCGCTCATCGATCTCAAGGACTGGGCGAGTGCGCGCGTCGAGATCGAGGCCTTGCTCGCACAGACCCCGGAACAGCCTCAACTCCGCTTCCTCCACTCGGTCGCTCTCGATCGTGCCGGCAAGTCCGAGCTCGCCGCGGAGGAGCGGGAGGAGTCCCGACGCCTGGGGCTCGTGTACGAGCAAGAAGTCACGCTGTGCACTCATCTCGGACTCCCGATCCCGCCGAAACCCGCGCCTCCGATCGAGGCGATCCCGGTTCGCCGGCCCGCGAAGAGGGCGGGCCGCCGCTCTCCGCCGCGCCGGGCGAGGGCACGGGCACCCGTTCGGGCCCGTCCCACGGCGCGCGCGAAGGATCGGCGGCCGGCCGGACGGACGGCGGGCCGAAACCGTAAGTAGCTCCCCGTCGAGTCGCTCCCTCGAGGTTCGCCCGATGCGCGTGGTCTCGGTGCTGCCGAGCGCGACGGAGATCGTCTGCGCTCTGGGACACCGGCGGGAGCTGGTCGGCCGCAGCGCGGAGTGTGATTACCCCGCGAGCGTCCGCCGCTTGCCGATCATCATGCGACCTCGTACCCTGGAGGACGATCAACCGTCGGCGACAATCGATGCACGCGTGCGCGAGGCCCGGGGACGGGGCGAGAGTCTCTACTACCTCGATATCGATCGACTGCGCGAACTCGCGCCGGACCTACTCCTGACCCAGGACCTCTGTGAGGTGTGCTCGGTCACGACCGACGAGGTCGCCCAAGCGTGCTCGCGCGCCGGGGTCGCCCCGAACGTCCTGAGCCTCGTTCCCCGCCGCCTCGACGACGTATGGGAGTCGGTCGAGAGTGTCGGTCGGGCGCTCGGCGATCCGGACGCCGGGGGACGGCTTGCCCGTTCGGCCCGGGAACGCGCCGCGCCGGTGCCGGGCGCGCGAGGGCTGCGCGTGGCGGTCATCGAGTGGCTGGATCCCCCGATCCTCGCGGGCCTGTGGAGCTCGGACATGATCGCGGCCGCCGGAGGGACCTCGGTGGGACCGGGCCCCGAATCCCGGGCGGAGAGGGCCACCTGGTCCGAGATCGCTCGGCGGTCTCCGGATCTCGTCGTCCTGACACCGTGCAGTTTCTCCGTCCCGCGCACGCTGCGCGAGCTCTCCGATCCGCGCATCTCCGACGGAGTGGCCCAGATCGCGCCGGAGCTCGGCGTCTTTGTCGCCGATGAAGCGTACTTTAGCCGGCCGGGACCTCGTCTGGCCGACGGCGTCCGGCTCCTGGCCGAACTGCTCGCCGGAAAGCTGCGCTCGACGCCGATGCCCGTCGCCCGGTGGACCGCTCCGATCTCCCCGGCGGTGCACGCATGACGGGCGGTCCGAACTACTACTACACTTGGACGACGGCGCGTCCCACCTCCTCGCGCGTTACGACCTCGCGCACCGAGCTCCTCCACATCGGCATCGCCTACGCCGTTCTGACGCTCGACCTGATCCTTGTCCTCACCGGGGCCGGCCTGCTGTACGGGGCCACCGGCTCGTTTCTCTCCCGGATCTCGCTCCCGCTCGTCCTCGCCGCCGCGGGGGCGGCCCTCACCGGTTTCGTCTGCCACGAACTGGCCCACAAGATCGT
>JASHUJ010000154.1 GCA_030040035.1 Thermoplasmata archaeon | reverse complement strand
TGACCTTGCCGCTCGCGACCGCGCTCCTCGGCGGTGAGGTGACCGTCCCCACGATCGACGGGCACGCGAAGCTCAAGATCCCGGCCGGTACCCAGCCCGAGACGCCGTTCCGGCTTCGGGGCGAAGGCTTCCCCCGGTTGCGAGGGGGCGCGCGCGGGGATCTCATCGTGACGGCCCACATCGACATCCCCCGGTCCCTCTCGGGCCGGGAGAAGGACCTCGTCCGCGAAGCGCTCCAGCCGGCGGGCGGAACGACCCCGGGCAAGCGGGAGTCGATCTTCCGCCGCCGCTCGTCGTGACGATGGCCGACGACGAGCCGGCGCCGTCCGAGCCGTACTGGACCGAGCGCCCGCGATCGCGCTCGGCGCCGGCCGAGCGTCGCTTCCTGTACCGGGGCGAGCTCCTGCGGTTCGTCGTCGACGCCGGGGTGTTCAGCGCCCAGGGCCTCGATCCGGGGACCGCGCTCCTGATCGAGAACCTCCGCGTGGACCCCGCGGACCGCATCCTCGACCTCGGCTGCGGCTGGGGCGCGGTCGGGGTGGCGGCGGCGCGATCGGCGCCCAAGGGGCACGTCGTGCTCACCGACGTCAACCGACGGGCCGCGCGCCTCGCCCGGCAGAACCTCGAGCGCAATGGCGCAGCGAACGCCGAGGTCCGGGTCGGGGCGTTCTTCGACCCGGTCCCCGACGGCGCGTTCGACGTCATCGTCACGAACCCGCCGTACCGTCTCGGCCGGGAGTCGATCCTCGCCATGCTGACCGCGGCCCCGGAGCACCTGCGACCGGGGGGCCGGCTCCTCCTCGTCGGCAAGGGCAGCCAGGGGATCCGCTTCTACCAGCGATGGCTCGACGACCACTGGCCGGGCACGGTCGAAGTGCTCGGACGGGGGTCCGGGTATCGGGTCCTCGAGGCCCGGGTCGGCCCCGATCGACCGCGGAAGGCCCGGCCCCCGAGCGCTCGCCGAAGCGCTTAAGAATAAGGTCCTACTCGGGCGCCGCGCCCCCGACGCACGGATCGGCCGCCGCCCATTCTCGGCGCGCCGGCACCGTCCTCGATGGGCGACCCTCTAGGGGGGTGGACATCGCGCCGAAGGAGACGAAGGAGGCCCCGGCCCCTGAAAAGGAGCCGGACGCAGCCGCGGCACCGGCCGCCGACGCCGAGAAGGCGGGCGGCAAGAAGGAGCGCGGCAAGGGCGCGGCCGCCAAGGAGGGCAAGGAGGCGAAGGAGGGGAAGGAGCCGAAGGGCAAGGGTCGCCCGGGAGCCCCCGCCAAGCCCACCAAGATCATCCCCGACAATCCGAACTTCCGCTACATCGTCCGGGTCGCGAACACCGACCTCGACGGGACGCGACCCACGGCCCTCGCGCTCACCGGCGTCCGCGGCGTCGGCCTCCGGATCGCTGAGGTCGCCTGCCGCCTCGCGAACGTGAAGGCGGACGAGATGATCGGCAACTTGCCCGAGCCGACCGTCGACGGGATCGAGACCGCGCTCGGTCACCTGTCGACCAGCGTTCCCGCGTGGATGGTCAACCACCCCCACGACCCGGTGGCCGGCGAGTCGACGCACTTCATCGGACCCGACCTCGACACGCGGCGACGCGACGACGTGAACCTCATGAAGATGGTCCGCAGCTATCGCGGCGTCCGCCACGAGCGGGGCCAGAAGGTGCGCGGCCAGCGGACTCGATCGAACGGCCGGACGGGGATGGCGGCCGGCGTGCTCAAGAAGGCCGCCAAGGAAGCGGCCGCCGCGGCGGGCAAGGAAGAGGCGCCCGCCGCGCCGGCGGCGGCTCCGGCGCCCGCGGCGAAGAAGGAGTGAGGTGACCCGCGATGGGTGATCCGAAGTTCCTCCGGCGCACGTACGAGACGCCGAAGCATCCGTGGGAGGCCGGTCGGATGGAGGAGGAGGGCAAGCTCCTCCAGAAGTACGGTCTCAAGAACAAGCGCGAGCTCTGGAAGGCCCAGTCGGTGCTGCGGGGCTTCCGCCGCCAGGCGCGCGATCTCCAGGCGCGGCTGCGGGCCGGCAGCGAGCAGGCGCGACGCGAGACCGACCTCCTGCTCGGCCGCCTGACGCGGCTCGGCGTGCTCGCACCGGGCGCCCCGACGCTCGACGACGTGCTCGCGCTCACGACCGAGGACGTTCTCAAGCGGCGGCTCGAGTGGGTCGTCTTCACGCGCGGCCTCGCCCCGACCGTCCGGGGCGGCCGGCAGTGGATCGTCCACGGCCACTTCGCGATCGGCGATCACCGGATGACCCGGCCCGGCTACCTCGTCCCATCGGCCGAGGAGACCGACCTTCACTACGCACCGACCAGCCCGTACGCGGACGACGATCACGCGACGCGCGTCGCGCTCCGCGAGCGGCTCGCAGCCCGCCCGGCCGCGGCCGAGCCGGTCCCGCCCGCGCCCACCGGGGGGCCGTAGGCGATGGCGAAGGTCGGGATCGCGCACATCTTCGCGAGCTACAACAACATCCACATCACCGTCACCGACATCACCGGCGCCGAGACGCTGGCCAAAGCGACCGGCGGCATGGTGGTCAAGGCCGCGCGCGACGAGTCGAGCCCGTACGCGGCGATGAAGGCGGCCGACCAGATCGCGGCCGCGATCAAGGAGAAGGGGTACGAGACGCTCCACGTTCGGGTCCGGGCCCCCGGGGGGAACCGATCCCGTTCGCCGGGGCCGGGCGCCCAGGCCGCGATCCGCGCGCTCGCCCGGGCCGGCGTCAAGATCCAGCGGATCGAGGACGTGACCCCGATCCCGCACGACGGCACGAAGCCCAAGGGCGGCCGCCGGGGCCGGAGGGTGTAGCGCCGTGCCGGTCCAGATCCAGTCGCTGACCACGCGCGCGACCGAGCTCGAGCTCGAAGGGTTCACGGCGTCCCAGGCCAATGCGGTCCGCCGGACGCTCCTCGCGGACGTGCCGAAGCTCGCTATCGAGGACGTTGAGTTCCACCTGGGCCCGATCCGGGACGAGACGAGCGGGAAGGACTACGACTCGTCGACCAGCATGTTCGACGAGGCGGTCGCGCTGCGCCTCGGGCTCCTGCCGATCCCGACCGATCTCTCCCAGTTCCGGCGCAAGTCGGAGTGCACGTGCGGGGGGGCCGGCTGCCCCCATTGCCAGGTGATGTACTCGATCGACAAGAAGGGACCGTGCACGGTCTACGCGAAGGACGTCGTGCCGCTCGGCGACGCGACGCTCGCGATCCTCGAACCGGACGTGCCGATCGTGCGTCTCGGGGCGCGCCAGGCGCTCCTCGCCTACGCGACCGCGGTCGTCGGCACGGCCCGCGAGCACGCGAAATGGCAGGTCGCGCAGGGCGTGGGGCTCTCCCCGCGGCCGCACGTCGAGATCGCGCGCAAGGACGGCGCGACCGACGCGGAGCTCAAGCGCATCGCCGCCGCCTGCCCGGTCCACATCCTCGAGTTCAACGGCGGGAAGCTCTCCGTCACCGACGAGTCGAAGTGCATCGATTGCGGCGCCTGCGAGGAGGCGGACGAGCACGGCTCGATCCACATCCGACCGGACCCCGAGCGCTTCCTCCTGAAGTTCGAGACCGACGGCTCGCTCTCCGCCCGGGAGGCCCTCCGGTTCGCCCTGAAGGACCTCAAGCGCCGGTGGGAGGAGCTCCGCGAGGCGCTCCAGGCGATCCCGTAGCGGACGTCGGGCTCACCCAGTCGTAGCGCAGGATCGCCGCGATCCGACCGAGGCCCGCGAGGCGCTTGCCCGCCTCGCCGTCCTCGCGGACGACGAAGAAGCGTACCCGCCCCGCCCGGGCCCGGTCGAGGACCGGTACGGTGGCGGGATCCGCGAGCAACTGGTCGGAGACGAGCAGCGTGTCGACCGCGCCCGCCTCGACCGCCTCCGCGACCTCCCGCGGTCCGATCGCCGCGCGTCGGCCACCGGCGAGGGCGCGCACGAGGCGCTCGACGACCTCGGACTCCTCGGCCGCGACGCTCCCCCGGAGCGCTTCGCTCGCCTTGCCCGAGCGCAGGAGCTCGTCGACCCCGACGCGCCCCGACTCCGCCGTGGGGTAGACGCGCGTCCGCTTCGCGAGGACGGGATCGGCCTCGACGAGGCGACGGAGGAGCTCTTCCTTGAGGAAGCCGGGTCCAGCGAAGACGAGCGCGGTCGCCGCCGGACCCTCGCGGCGCAGCACCTCGAGGATCTCGGTGACGTAGGCGGACCGATCCTTCTCGCCCTGGCCCCCCGGGTAGCGCTTCCCGGCGATCGTCCGCCGGAGGTCCGCGACCGGCTCGACCGCCCGTCCCCGCAGGCGGACGATCGACGAATCGCCCCAGTCGACCGCCGCGAGGAGGATCGTCGGTTCCTGAGAGCCGGCGAGGCCCTCGTCGAGGACCGCCCGCTCGCCCGGCGTCATCTCGGGTTTCGTCAGCGCGACCTCGTCGCCCTCGGTGAGGTCGAGCGTGTGGTGGCGACCGATGTCGAACGGACCCTCCACGATCGGTCCGGTCAGTCGGACGTGCTTCGAGAACCCGTGGAACTCCACCTGCTCGACGCGCACGGCGAGATAGATGCGCCGGCGGCTGCGCTCGGCGCCCGCGACGTCCTCGGGGGCCTCGGGGTCCCGGCGCGTCGTCGACGCTCCCACGAGGTCGCCGGGCCGCACGAGCCGGGCGATCCGCCACAGGTCGCTCGGCGTCTCGAGCCGGAGCCGGTAGACGCCCGCCGCCCGATCGTGGTGGAGGAGCCGCACGGTCCGACCTCGCCCGCGATGGGGGACCCCGTCCCTTTCAACCTTCGCCCGGGCGGGCGCGCGCGCCCGTTCCCGCCATACCTTTAATCCACGGTCCGGGTGCTGCGCCCGTTCGGGAGGCGGTCGCCCCTGAGCCAGTACTCCGACCTGTTCCGCCGGCGCTCGTTCCCGGCCTTCCTCGTCGCGGGGGCGCTCCAGCTCGCCGCCCCGTCGGCCGTCCTCGTCGTCCTGATCTTCTCGGTCACGCTCGCCTACCCGGCCGGCGAGCGGACGACGTACGGTGCGCTCGCCCTCGCCTTCCTCGGCCTCGCGGCGACCGTCCCGACGCTCGTCTCGATGTTCTTCAGCGGTCCGCTCACCGATCGGCACGACCGCGGGGTGCTGATGCGCGCGGTGAACCTCGTCTCGGTCGTCGCGACGCTCTCGCTCGTCGCGGACCTCCTCTACGCGCCCGCCGCCCGCATCGCGATGCCGGGACCGGCGGGCTTCTACATGCCGCTCTGGCTGATCCTCCTCTACCCGGGATGGGCCCTGATCTCGGTCACGACGACCCTCTTCCGCCCCGCGTACAACACCTCGATCTCGCACCTCGTCGCGACGCCGGACCTCGGGAAGGCGAACGGCGCGATCTACGCGACGGCCGCCGGGGTGAGCGCGGCCTCGACGCTGACGGTCGGCGCGCTCCTCACCCTCGGGCCCCCGGTGTACTCGCTCGGCGTCGCGTTCGCGCTCTTCTTCGCGACGCAGGTCGCGCTCCTGCGGGTCGACTCCGACCTCTCCGTGCGGCGACGCAGCGCGCCCCGCTCCCTCTGGGCCGAGGCCCGCGCCGGCTATCGCTACCTCTTCCACCGCCGCGGGCTCTTCGAGATCACCGTGCTCGCCCTCATCGTCAACCTGTGCGCCGCGCTCGCGATGGTCGAGATGGGGCTCTACATCGCGAGCTGGCTCGGGCTCACGACGGGGATCTGGTACGGGGCGATGATCGCGGCCGGCACGGCCGGGGTCGCGGCCGGGTTCCTCACGATCCCGCGCCTCAAGTTCGAGCCGCGCGCCGGCCGGTTCCTCGTCGCCCTCACGTTCCTCCTCGGCCTATCGCTCCTCTCCTTCGGGCTCGTGCGCTCGATCGATCTCGCGCTCGCGATCTACTTCGTCTACGGGGCGGTCACCGGGATGTTCGTGAACGTCTTCCTCTCGACGGTCCAGGCGACCGTCCCGGACGAGATGATGGGCCGCGTCTTCTCGGCCGACGAGCTCGGGAGCTCCGCGTTGATCCCGGTCGGCCAGTTCGCAGGCGGCCTCCTCGTGCTCTTCGTCACGGTGCGCGGCTCGTTCCTGCTCGCCGGGGGAGCGATCGTCGCGCTCGGGGTCGTGACGCTGTTCACGTTCGGCGCGATGCGCGCGCTCGCCTACCAGCCCCAGCGGGACGGGGACGCCCCGCTCGACGCGGCGGCCGTCTAGCCTCGGCCCGGCGGCACCGGAACGACGTGCGGGTGGTACCAGAGGCGACGAGGGCCGAGGGCCCGCACGAAGCCGAGGTGCTCGTAGAGACGGCGCGCACGCTCGTTCTCCTCGGTGACCGCGAGCGCGATCAGCGGCTCGCGTCGTTCGCGCAGGGCGCGCAGCGTCGCGACGAGCATCGCCCGCCCGACGCCGCGGCCCTGCGCCGAGGGGTCGACCGCGACGTCCGCGATCAGCGCCTTGCCTTCGGATCGGACCACGATCGTCGCTCCGATCACCGCGTCGGGGGTCTCCGCCACGAACGACGCGCCGGTGAGGAACTCGCCCCAGCGACCCGCGAGCGCGGCGGTCAGGAACTTCTCGGCATCGGCCCGAGGATCCGGGTCCTCGAGGAACAGGTACCGGTCGAAATGCGCGCCGTAGGCGGCCGCGTGGACGGCCGCGACCGCCCGCGCGTCCGACGGGCGCAACGGCCGGAGCGAGAGTCCGGGGCTCGGGAGGGGGTCCGGCACGGGCGCCCCCGGCGGAAACCGCATCTCGCTCCGGTGAAACGGTGCGAACCCGAGCGAGCCGAGCACCCGAGACTCGATCTCCTCGGCACCGCCCGCGATCGACCCGACGAACGCGATCGGCCCCACGAGGGAGGTCACGGCTTCGAGCAGGGACCGGTAGTCGGCCGGGCTCCCGTGCTCGGGCCGGAGGAAGCAGAACCGGACGGCGATGCCGATCGGCTCCGGAGGTTCCCAGAGGATGATCCCCACGGGCCGACCGTCCCGCATCCACAGCCGCCCCGGGATCGTGCCCGACTCGACGCGTCGGTCGATGTCGCCCGCGAGCGCCCGGGCCTCTTGCGGAGAGATCCCTCGGGCGTCGATCGCCGACCGTGCGAGGCTGCGCGCCGCCGCGGGATCCGTTCCGAGCGACGCCAACTCGCCGGTCACGGCGCTCCGAGAGGCGACCGGATTAAGAGAGCTGGCTCCCCCCGTGCCCGGGACGGGGAGGTTGTAAACCCGCGAGGGCTCGACGCCTCCAAGGAGGTACGATATGACGAACATCCCGGAGCTCGCGGGCCGGCTCGGTCTTCGTCCGGAGGAGATCCACGCGGCGGGGTCATCCGCGGTGAAGATCGCCGTGGCCGCCGTGCGCGCACGCATCGCCGCCGGGCGGCGGGGCAAGCTGATCCTGGTCACGGGAATGACGCCGACGCGTCACGGCGAGGGAAAGACCGTCACCGCGATCGGGCTCGCGAACGGTCTCGCGCGGATCGGCCGTCGCTCGGTCGTCTGCCTCCGGCAGCCGTCGCTCGGACCGGTCTTCGGCGTGAAGGGAGGGGCGACGGGCGGCGGGAAGGCGACCGTCGAGCCGTCCGAGGCGATCAACCTCGGGTTCACCGGCGACATCCACGCGATCGCGGCGGCGCACAACCTGCTCGCGGCGATGGTCGACAACCACGTCTATCACGGCAACCCGCTCGGGATCGACCCGGAGCGGATCATCTGGCCGCGCACCCTGGACATGGAGGACCGGGCCCTCCGTCACCTCACCGTCGGACAGGGCCCGGACCCCCGGTCGACCGCCCACCCGAGCGCGTTCCAGATCACCGCCGCGAGCGAGGTGATGGTGATCCTCGCGCTGGCACGCGACTACGCGGACCTCAAGGCGCGGCTCGGCCGGGTCCTCGTCGCGTACACGGCGGCCGGAGCCCCGGTGCGCGCGTCGGATCTGCACGCCGAGGGCGCGATGGCCGCACTGCTCAAGGAGGCGCTCGAGCCGAACCTCGTCGCGACGAACGAGGGGGTCCCGGCCCTCGTCCACGCGGGACCGTTCGGGAACCTCGCGCACGGGACGTGCAGCCGCCTCGCGATCGAGCTCGGGGTCGCGGTCGCGGACTACTGCGTCGTCGAGGCCGGGTTCGCGACGGACCTCGGGGCGGAGAAGTTCGTGGACATCGTCACGCCCGCCCTCGGCTTCGACGTCGACGCGGCCGCGATCGTCGTGACCCAGCGGAGCCTGCGGGAGCAGGGCGGCGCGAGCGACGAGGACGCGCTGGGTCCGCACCCGGCCGAGCTCGCGACGGGCCTCGCGAACCTCGGGCAGCACTTGGACAACCTCCGGGCGATGGGGCTCGGCGCGGTCGCGGCGCTGAACCACTTCCCGGGCGACACCGACGAGGAGGCCGACCTCGTTCGGGCGTTCTGCCGGTCCCGGGGCGTGACGGTCGTCGAGTCCCGGGGGTTCGAGGAGGGAGGCGCGGGATGCGCCGATCTCGCCCGAGCGATCGAAACGGCCGCCGCCGCGGGCGCGCGGAGCCATCCGCTCTACGCGGCCGGTACTCCGCTCCTCGCGCAGGTCGAGACGATCGCGAAGCGGCTCTACGGCGCGGGCGAGGTCGTGGCCGCCCCCGAAGCACTGGCCGACCTCCGGCACCTCGAGGAGATCGGGGAAGCGGCCGGCCCGGTCTGCATGGCGAAGACGCCGCTCTCGCTCTCGGACAACCCGAAGCTCAAGAACCGGCCGCAAGGATTCACCGTCACGGTCCATCGGTTCGCCCGGTCCGCGGGCGCGGGGTTCACCGTGGCCTACCTGGGCGCGATCGAGACGATGCCGGGCCTCCCGACGAAGCCGGCCGCGGAGTCGATCGACCTCGCCGACGATGGGACGATCCTCGGGGTACACTGACGCCGCTGCGCGCGGGACCGGCGCGTTTCGGCACCTTTCGGGCGCGGATTGTGCCTATCGCTAGGCACAACTGGCCCCCGGGACTCCTTTCGACCATGCCCCTCTTCGTCGCCGAGCACGAGCACCCCGCCGATCGGTGCCCCGCCGGGAACCCGCAGATGGCGCCGTTCCTCCTCCAGATCCTCTCGAACGAGAACTCCCAGAAGCGCGGCATCACGATCCGCGCCGACGCGGTGGCGAGCGGCCAGCACCACCTCTACGTCGTGCTCGAAGGCCCGAGCCAGGCCGCCGTCCAGGAGTACCTCGCCCCGTTCGGGCAGGCCGGCTCCCTCAAGGTGACCCCCGCGTCCCAGTGCGAAGAGGTCGTTGCTCGGGGCCGTTGCTGACCCGGCGGGTTCCGGAGGCGCGGGGGCCCACTTCCCCCTAGCGTGGGCGGACGGCGAGAAGCCGCACCGCCACGTCGCGAGCTTTACCGAGGTCCGGACGGCGATCGCTCCATCCGGCGCCCTTAGTTCGACTCGCGCGCCCGGCGCGGAAGGTCGCCTCGAGAGCTCCGGTACATCACCGATTGAGGCGGGAGGCGCGCGGGCCCGTTCGGGGCGAGATCCGGCACGGTCGCGACCTCGAGGGGGATCGACGGCAGGACCCGGACGCGGGACGCTGCGACAGCCTCGGTGACTCCGCTGGGGATCCGTTGCTCCGCCCGGTCAGTGCGGTCCAACGCCTCGGCGATCGCGTCGTCGACCACGGACGACAGCGAGTAGTTCCGCGTGGGGAACGCGAGCATCGCGTGCCGGATCCCCGGCAGGCGCGAGAAGCGTGCGTAGGACGCCTCGGCTGCCTGCGCAGTGGGCGCCGGCAAGAGGAACAGGACGGCCGCGCGGCCGTCGTCCTCCCCGTTCGGGGGCAGCATCCGTTGGATCGGGAACAATTGCTGGATCGGGATCCGGTCGGGGAACGCCCCCGCCACGACCCCGCCCATCGTCTCGGGTTCCACCGAGGGGTCCAGGACGCCCCCGATCC
>JASHUJ010000153.1 GCA_030040035.1 Thermoplasmata archaeon | reverse complement strand
CCGGCGGCAGCTCCTCCGCCCTCGAGCCCTTCCGGAACGATCGCTCCCGCTCCCCCGCCCCCACCCTCCCCGCCCCCGGCGGCGATCCCCCCGCCGTTGCCCGAGAAACCTCCGGCCCCCTCTCCCCGACCGAGCGCGGAGCGCGGACCGTTCGGGATCTGCTTCGTGTGCGGGACTCCGCTCGAAGGACGGTACTGCCCGACCTGCAAGATGAGCTGGGTCGAGTGATTTCGCTGCGCCTCCCCGCGTGAGCTTTTGAATCCCCCCGGCTCCCGAAGGTCGGGAATGAGCACTTCCGCGGCTCCGTCGACCGCGTTCGACGGTCTCGAGCGTCGTATCGTCGACCATCTGTTCTCCCTGCAGCCCAGTTACGCCGTGAGCCTCGGCCTCCACGAGTACGACGGTCGGATGCCGGACCTGTCGTTCTCGGCGACCGAGCGCTGGGCGATCGCCGCCGACCGGCTCCTCACCGAGCTCCACGACGTCGACCCCGGGACGCTGACGGCCGACCGACGGGTCGATGCGTTCCTCCTACGGCTCCTGCTCGAGAGCCCGCTCTTCGACCTTCGCGAGTCCCACGAGCTCGACCGGAACCCGATGGCGTACGTCGGCTCCGTCTCCCTGACGCCCTACCTGGCCCGGGACTATGCGCCGGCCGAGCAGCGGGTCGCGGCGGTCGCGCGGATCCTCGAGGGAGTCCCGCGTCTCCTCGAGGACGGCCGGGCGCGCCTCGCCGCGCCGCTCCCCCGCCCGTTCGTCGACCTCGCGCTCGCGATCGGCGGTGGACTTCCCTCGCATCTCGCCGAGGCCCAATCGTTCGCCGAGCGGGCCCATCTCGGCCCGACCGTGGCCCGGGGCCGGGAGCGCGCCGAGCCGGCGATCTCCGCCTTCCTCGCCTGGCTGCGGGAGGAGGAACTGCCGCGCGCGACCCCGGACTTCGCGCTGGGTCCCGAACTCTTCCAGCGCCTATTGTTCGTTCGCGAGGGGATCGAGGCCCCCTACGACGAGGTTCGCCGGGCCGGTCAGGCGGACCTGGCGCGCAACCAGGCGCGCCTCGGCGAGATCGCCCGAGACGAACGCGCTGGAGTCGACGACCTGTTCGGGCGCCTCAACCGCCAGCATCCGGCGACCGGCGAGCTCCTCCCGACCGCCCGCAGCTACGTCGAGGAGACCCGGCGCTTCGTCTCCGCCCACCGGCTCGCCTCGATCCCGGAGCCCGCGGTCTGCCGCGTGGAGGAGACGCCGGTCTGGGGGCGGGCGCTGTCGACCGCCAGCCTGAATCCTCCCGGTCCGTTCGATACCACCTCGTCCGAGGGGATCTACTACGTGACCCCGGTCGATCCATCCTGGACTCCGACGCAAGCGGAGGAATGGCTCCGTTCGCTCAATTACGCGATGCTCCGGAACATCACGATCCACGAGGTGTTCCCCGGCCACTACCTCCAGTTCCTCCACTTCCGCTCGACCTCTGGCTCGTTGGCCCGCAAGGTGTACCTTTCCCCGTCGTTCGTCGAGGGATGGGCCCACTACGCGGAGCAGCTCGCGATCGAGCAGGGGCTCGGGCGCGAGACGCACGCGGCCGAGGTCGCCCAGATCCACGACGCCCTGCTCCGCGACTGTCGATTGCTCGCCGCCATCGGGCTCCACACCGGTGGCATGACCGTGGACCGGGCGACGGAGCTCTTCCAGCGCGAGGGCCACTTCGAGCGGCTCCCGGCGGAACGCGAGGCGATCCGCGGCACGTTCAACCCCGAGTACTTCTGCTACACGCTCGGTAAGCTCGCGATCCTGTCGGCGCGCGGACGGTTCCTCGCGCCGAGGTTCGGGGGCGACCTGACCGCGTTCCACGATCGCCTCCTCGCGTTCGGCTGCCCGCCCATCGGGCTCCTCGACTCGCTCTTCGAGGGTCCCACGACCTCGTAGGGCCCCGCACCGGGGTCGGCGGTTCCGCCGACAGCCTTTTCGCGGCGACCGCTTCCCGCGCCCCCATGCCGGCCCTCGAGGCGCACGCGCTCACGAAGGTGTACGCGCGGCACGGTCAGTCGACCCGCGCCCTCGACGGGCTCGACCTCGAGATCCCGTCCGGCCAGCGGTTCGCCTTCCTCGGGCGGAACGGGGCCGGCAAGACCACGTTCATCAAGATCGCCTCGACGCTCCTCCTGCCCACGGCCGGGGAGGTACGGCTGTTCGGACGGGACGTCGTCCACGAGGCGCGGGCGGTCCGCGCGCAGATCGGCCTCGTCCCGCAGGAAGGGAAGCTGTTCTACCACCTCACGCCGCGCGAGCACCTCCGCGAGTACCTGCGGGTCCGGGGCGTCGGCCGGGAGACCACCGAGGCGCGGACCGTGGAGCTCGTCGAGGCCATGGGGCTGGGCCCCTTCGCCGACACGCCCGCCCTCCGGCTGTCGGGCGGCCAGCAGCAGCGGGCGCTCGTCGCGATGGTCCTCGCCACCGAGGCGCCGTTCCTGTTCCTCGACGAGCCGACGCTCGGGATGGACCCGTTCGCCCGCCGCCAGGTCTGGGAGGTGATCCGTCGGGCCGCGCGCCGCGGCTCGACGGTCCTCCTGACCACGCACTACCTCGACGAAGCCGAACAGCTGTCCGACGAGCTGGCCGTGATCGAGGGGGGGCGGATCCTGTTCCGCGGCCCCAGCGAGCGCCTCAAGTCGACGCTCGGTCGCGAGGTGCGGCTCCAGTTCTCGGGCGGCTTCTCGACGCTCGAGCTCGCGCCGTTCGGCAAGGTCATCTCCGACCGGGAACGGATCACGCTCCTCACGACACGCTCGGCCGTCCGGGAGCTCACTGAGCTCGCGCTGGCGCGGGGCGTCGAGGTCACGGTCGGCCCGGTCACGCTCGAGGAGGCGTTCCTCGAGCTCGTCGGTCGCGGGATCGAGGAGGACGAGTCGTGACGGCCCGCTCGCAGGCGTACGCGGCGCTGCGCATCTGCTACTTCAACGGCATCCTGCCGCTCTGGCGGTCCCCGCTCCTCATCGCGGCGGTCTTCCTGACGCCGTTCAGCTTCCTGTTCTTCCTGTTCGTGATCGCGCCGCGCGCGCTGTTCCCGTACGGCGTCGTCGGGGGCGTGCTCTTCACGGCGCTGTTCACCGGGAGCGGGATGCTGAACGACTGCGCGTACCTTCGCCTGGAGCGGCAGCTCCAGCAGGTGTTCGTCGCGAGTCCCCTGCGCCCGCTCGCGTACATCCTCGGGATGGCGCTCAGCGAGCTCGCGTTCTCGATCCCGGCGATGTCGCTCTTCCTCGTCATCCTGTTCCTCGTGACGCCGCTCGGCGGGCTCGGTCTCGCCGCGCTGATCGGGGTCGTCCTCGTGACGTGGCTCATGGCGACGACGCTCGGGTTCTTCGTCTCCACCATGTTCAGCCAGCTGCGCGAGATCTGGCCGATCGGCACGCTGATCTTCTCGATCCTGTCGATCCTCCCGCCGATCTTCTACCCCGCGACCGAGATCCCCGCGGCCTGGCGGTGGGTCGCCTACCTCGCGCCGTCGACGTACGCCGCGCAGCTCGCGGACCGCGCGGCCGGGCTGGGCGGGCAGATCACGACGGGGATCCCGGCGCTCGATTCTCCGTTCTTCGACCTTGGGATGCTCGTCGCGGTGACCGTGCTCTTCGGGTCGGCGGCGCTCTACCTCGCGCGCTGGCGGGAACCGTAGCCGGATCGGCGGCGGGGTTACCTCGCCCCCACCGAGCCGTTATTCCCCCGGGCGTACGTGCGGCGCCGATGCCTCTCCCACCGGACGTCATCGACGGGCTCCTCCGGGAGAACGAGCGCCACGAGTGCTCGGTCGACCAGGAGATGTGCGTGCGCCTCGTGGCGGTCGCCGATCTCCCCACCCGGTTCGGCGCGTACCAGGTCGCCGCGTTCACGCACCCGTTCGACCAGAAGGAGCACGCCGCGTTCATCCACGGGAACGTCTTCGAGGCGGAGCGGGTGCCGGTCCGGCTCCACTCCGAGTGCCTGACCGGCGACGCGATCGGATCGTTGCGCTGCGACTGCCGCGACCAGCTCACCGAGGCGCTCGAGACGATCGGCAAGATGGACCGCGGCATCGTGCTCTACCTGCGCCAGGAGGGTCGCGGCATCGGCTTCACGAACAAGATCCGGGCCTACCAGCTCCAGGACCAGGGGTACGACACGGTCCAGGCGAACGAGATCCTCGGTTTCCGGCCGGACGAGCGGGACTACGGCGTGGCGGCCCACATGCTCCGCTCGCTCCACGTCCGCTCGATCCGGATCATGACGAACAACCCGTCGAAGATCGCGGACCTGACGCAGCACGGCGTCTCGATCGTCGGGCGGATCCCGATGAGCGTCATGCTCAACGAGCACAACCGCCAGTACCTCGAGGTGAAGCGCAAGAAGCTCGGCCACCTGCTCGCCCTCGAGCAGTCGGACGACCTCGTGGACCCGACGGGCCCCTCGACCCGCTAGACACCGGATCCCGCGGGGGGCGCCGCCCCGTCTCCGGCGGCCGGCGGCGGGACGGGATAATGGACGAACGGCCCCTCCATGTAGGCGAGGACCTTCTCCTCGCCGGACTCCCGGCCCACATCGTACGCGAGCCGGAGCGCGGTGCTCGCCTCGGCCGCCGTCGGGGGCGGGATGTGGGCCGTCGCGACCTCCACCGGTAGGACGTGCCGGTTCAGGCAGACCAGGACCGCCTCGAAGCCGGGGAAGGCGAGCTGGAAGAGCCGGAGCTGGAGGCCGACGTCCGGCGGGGGAGGGATCGCCCGGTAGCTCTTCATCTCGTAGAATCGAGCGCGTCCGTCCCAGTAGTCCGGCTGCGCGTAGACCGCGACCTCGGGGCCGATCCGGACGACGTGCGTCTTCGGACGTCCCAGGCCCGCGATCGGGCTCTGCCGGTACGCGGGGAGCATCGCCGCGATCTGCGCCCGGAGCGTGCGGAGGTCGTCGGGCGGGACCTCCACCGCCGCCTCCTCGAGCGCGTCGTCGAGCAGCGACTCGCCGAGCCGGCGCAGCGCCGTCGCGGTGGGGCGCCGACCGGACCGCAGCTCGTAGCCGAACTGCGCGAGCATCCCGTCGATCGCGCGGCCGACCGCCATCGCGATCTCGTCCTTCGCCTCGGGCGGAGGCCGCGGGAACGCATGGCGGACGACCTCGTGCACCGGGATCGCCCGGACCCGGCCGGCCGCCGGATCGGTCACCGGACCGGGGCTCCGCACGACGGACAGAGCGACCGGGTCTCGTCCATGAGGTTCCCGCAGTACGGGCAGCGGATCTTGACGATCGTGCGGACGACGACGGTCGTCCCCGGCGGGACCGGCGGGAGCTCGAGTCGGTTGCGGTCGGCGAGCGCTCGGGTGCGGCGCGCGGCCCACTCCCGGCGCCCGGCCTCCCGGGCCGCCTCGATCTCGCGGCAGACCTCGGGGGCGTCCCGTACGAGGAACCGGGCGACGCCGACCCCTTCCTCGTACAGTTCGGCGAGCTGGACGAACCTGCCCAGCACGAGCTCGGGCGGCCCGAGGTTGTAGAAGAAGAAGGTCGGGCCGGTATGCCACTCCGAGCGCACGAAGAGCTCGGGCTTGCGCCAGACGTGCACGCAGCGCAAGTTCGTCATCACGAGGTAGCCGAACGCCGCCTTCCAGCAGCGCAGGACGCGCTCCCCGTGCAACAGGTCGATCTCGGCGAGGGCCGGCAGTTCGATCTGGTCCGGCCGCGTGACGCTATCCGCCGGGGGGTCCGGTTCGTTCGGGGACATCGTACCGACTCCGGTACGGCCCGAAGCTCAAAGCTCTCGCGAAGGACCCCGCGCCGCGGACGGTCCGTCCACGGGCGCGGACCGCCCCGCTAGGTGGACCGGAGCCACCGTACGGAGAACTCGGATCCCACGTGCGACATCGCCGAGGCGCGGGCCAGCGGAGTGCCGATCGAGTTCACCATCGTGTACCGGATCAGGTAGGCGAGGGAGCCCGCGTGGACCCGCTGGCCGGCGACGGTGAGGCCGCAGTCCTTGAGGACGACCGGGGCGGAGAACTGGGCGAGCGCCCGGGCGCAGCTGGTGGGCGTGCAGGGGTCGCGCGGGCCCTCCACCTCCCAGAACGCGCTCGAGAGCGCGACGCCGGTACCGAACGCGAGATGGAAGTTCTTCGTGACGTGGGTCGTGAGGTCCGCGATCGTGAAGACGACCTGGCCCGAGGTCGCGTTCGCGTCGATCCGGAACGAGACGTTGTCGTCGGCGGCTACCGAGAGGTCGAATACATCCAGGGTCGTACAACTCGACTCGACGCAGTCGTACGCCAACGACGCCTCGCGCGGCGCGGAGCTCCCGAGACCGCAGGTCACGTTGAGGTCGAGACCGAGCGAGACGGTGCTCCGATTCCCCAGTACGCCCGTCGTCCCGACGTGGATCCCGACCAGTTGGGCCTCGGGCAACGTGGGCTGACAGGTCACGGTCGGCACGTTGAACTGGGCGGTCTCGATCGTGATGTTCCCCGACAGGGCGACCCCGGTGTAGCCGGCGTAGGGAGCGGTCCCGTTCGCCACGGTCGGAACGCGCCCGGCCGGTAGGAGTTCGCCGCGAGGGGTCGCCCCGGGGAGCGCCAGTCCGAGAAGGAAGACGAGCCCGACCGCGGCCGCCCCGGTGCCG
>JASHUJ010000152.1 GCA_030040035.1 Thermoplasmata archaeon | reverse complement strand
CATCGCTGAGCAGCCACGCGCTACGGGATAAGGGCTGAAAGCATCTAAGCCCGAAACCCCCTCGAAAACGAGAGACCTCGGAGGACATTCGTAGAAGACGAGCTCGATAGAGCCGGGGTGTACGCGGAAAGCCTTCGGGCGATCCGCTCAGCCCGCGGCCACTAACGTCCGCAGCTACGTAACCTGGCTGCACTTGGCAGTTACACAGAACGCGTGTGGTACCCATTTTTTTGGGTGCCCCGGATCCGTCCGCGAGCCCCCGGGCCGCCGGAGTTTTCCCCCCGGACGCCTCCGACCCCCCGTGCCGTCGCTCGGCGTTTCCCGATCGCATTGGCCGGTGGTCGCCTGGATCCGGCTCAAGGTTCCGCCGCCGCCCGCGCCGCTGATGCTCACACCCGGGCCGCCGCCCCCGCCATCGCCCCCGCTCGAGCTGCTCGAGCCGAACCCGGTCCTCACGGATCCGCGCAAGCGCGTCTACGCCTACGAGGAGGACCGAGGGGACTGGGTCGTCCGGCTCGTCTGGGACTCGGACGATCCCGAGCTCCTCGAGGCGGAGTGCCGCGCGCCCCTCTACCACCAGCGGCTCCCGCAAGCCGAGGTCCAGAAGTTCTGGACGGCCGTCCGGGAGCTCGTCGCGCCGATCGGACCCCTGCCGATCGACTCGGCGGACCCCCGGCCCTGAGATAGAATAAATCCGAGCGCGCGGTCGAGGGAGCGGTGCTGCGCGCGACGTTCCTCCACCTGCCCGGGATCGGTCCGGCGACGGAGACCGACCTGTGGCGCTCCGGCGTCCGGGATTGGCGGGAGCTGATCCCCCGGGCCCCGTCGCTCGGGCTCGGATCGGCGGCGAGCGACCGGCTCGCCGAGGAGGTCACCGCCAGCGAGTCCGCGCTCGCGCGACGCGACGCGGGATGGTTCGGACGCCGGCTGCCCGAACGCGAGCACTGGCGCCTCTACCCCGACTTCGCGCGCGAGACCGCGTTCCTCGATATCGAGACGACCGGGCTCAGCCCGTACGCCGGCATCGTGACCGTCGTCGGCGTTCACGGCGACGGCCGCACCCGCTCGTTCGTCGCCGGCGAGGACCTGGAGGAGCTCCCGGCCTACCTGCGCCGGTTCGGGCTGCTCGTGACGTTCAACGGGAGCCGCTTCGATCTGCCCTTCCTCGAGGTCGCCCTGCCGCAGCTGGTGCCGCCTCCGGTGCACATCGACCTGCGCTTCCTGCTCTACCGGATCGGCCAGGCGGGGGGGCTGAAGCGGATCGAGGAGCGCCTCGCGATCGGCGATCGCTCGGGGGTCGAGGGCGTGGCCGGCCTCGACGCGGTCCGGCTCTGGCAGGAGTACCGCCGCGGGAGCTCCGCCGCGCTCGAGCGCCTCGTCCGCTACAACCGGGCGGACACGGTGAATCTGGAGCCCTTGCTGTCGCACGCGGTCCGCGAGCTCACGTCGCGCCTCCTACCCCGCGACCCGACGGGGGCCAGGCCCGGAGTCGCGGGCGCCGACGCCGCCCGGGTGCCGGCCCGATGACCGAGACGCTCCGGCTCGCCTTCCTCTCGTCCTACCACCCGCGGGAGTCGGCGCGCGGCGCGGGCCACACGATCGCCGAGGTCGGGCGGCGGATGGCGCGCGCGGGCCACGACGTCGACGTCTACTACCCCGTGCGCGCGGGCTCGGTGCCGCCCGTCGATCTCACCGACGGGATGCGGGCGATCCCCATCGCCGGCGCGACCGCGATCCCCTTCCCGTTCGGACCGGATCTCGCCTACTCCTGGCGGGTCGGCCGCCTCCTCCCCGGGGACCGGGACGTGATCGTCGCGCACAACGAGATCGGCGGGGCGTTCGTCCTCCGCGACGCGCGGCGCACGCGGCGCCAGCGGTCCGCGCGCGAGCCGGTCGCGATCCAGACGTTCCACGGCATCGCCCTGCGGTTCCTCCAGATCTCTCGCCCGCGCCGCCCGGGGGGCTGGCGTCCCCAGCTCGGCTACGTACCGGACTGGTTCGCGGTGCGGACGCTGGAGGGACGGGCCGCCCGAAACGCGGACGCGTGCGTCGTCTGCTCGCGCGCGATCGGCGAAGAGGTCCGGGACCTGTACGGGATCGCCCCCCAGCGCATCCGGGTGATCTACAACGGCGTCGAACCGCAGCCCGACCCGACCGCGGCGGAACGCAACGAAGCGCGGCGCGCGCTCGGCCTCGACGCCGGGACTCGCGCGCTCTGCTTCATCGGCGAGGACACGCATCGCAAGGGCCTCGATGTGGCGGAAGCCACGGTCCGCCGGCTCCGGGCCCTCGGCGAGGAGGTCGTGCTCTTCAATCTCGGGAATCCCGCACCGTCCTCCGACGGGGTCCGGAGCCTCGGGATCGTCGACGGCGCCACGAAGCGGCGAGCGTTGGTCGCCTCGGACCTCTTCTTCCTGCCGACCCGCTACGAAGGTCTCCCGGCGGTCGTCCAGGAAGCGGCCGCGCTCCACCTCCCCGTCGCGACGACCCGGGCTGCGAACATCGAGTGGGGGACGCCGGGCCAGGACTTCGTCCTGATCGAACCGAACACCCCCGAGGCGGCGGCGGAGGCGATCCGGCCGCTGCTCGGTGCCCCCGATCGACGGCGAGCCCTCGCGGAGAACGGCTTCCGGGAGCTCGGCAGTCGCGACTACGACCAGCAGGCCGCGGAGTACCTCGCG
>JASHUJ010000151.1 GCA_030040035.1 Thermoplasmata archaeon | reverse complement strand
GGGTGAGCTGGACGGAGTCGGCCCCGCCCGAGAAGAACTGCTGCATGTCGCGGAACCGGCTCGGGTCGGCCCCCTTGACGGGGTTGACGCCGTAGTAGTCGCGGCACGCCGTGTCGAGGTCGATGAACTCGTTCGCGTCGGTGATCATGCCGAAGTGGAACTGCTCCTGCAGCGAGAAGTGGACGAGCTTCATCGGGAGCTACCGGCCCCCGAGGAGGCGCCTCCCTTGATAAGCGCGACGAAGTGGGCCGCGCCTACAGGAAGTGCCGGTGCACCGCGAGCAGGTAGACGAACACGATGAGCGAGAGGATGAATCCGAGCGTGATGAACCGGTCGGCGAGCCCGTAGATGAGGAGCTCGATGAACGTGACGATCAGCGCGAGGACGAGCGCCCACATCCGCAGGTGCCAGAGACCGAGCGCGACCCCGAGGATGATCAGGCCGATGATGAAGACGATCACGCCGAGCACCACGCCCCCCGCACCGGCGAAGTGTGCCGGGAGGCTGACGAAGGGGCTCACGGCGGCCCCGACGAGCACGAACAGTCCACCGAGGATCACGAGGATCCCGTAGATCCCCACGAGCACCGCGAGGATCGCGACCCCGAGCGGGCGGGATCGGTAGGGAACGTACGCCACGGGCGGCCTCCGGTCGCGACCACTCCCTCGGCCCCATATCAACCTGATTGGCCCGGACGCGCGCGCCCGCGGGCGCGGGCCGAGAGCGGAGCGGTCTACGGCGCCGGGGGCTGGACCGGGGCGGGAGAGGAGGGAACGTACGTCACCACGTACCCGGCCCCCAGACGCTCGAGCGCGACCAGCTCGAGCGACGTCATCTCCTCGGCCGCGTGCGACTCGCGGCCCGCGACCACGGGCGGGGCGGTCGCGCCGCCGACGATCACCGGTGCGTAGTAGATCGTAAAGCGGTCGAACAGCCGCGCGCGGAGGACGCTCGCCAGGATCTGCGCCCCGCCCTCGACCATCAACCGTCGGATCCCGAGCCCGTAGAGCATCGGGAACAGCTCGGCGAGGTCGACGTTCGTCCGACCCGCGACGATCGTCTGCACCGAGCCCGGATACGTGCGGCGGGAGCGCTCGGAGGTCGCGACGATCGTCGGCGTCGACCCGTCGAGCACCCGGGCCTTCTCGGGAGTTCGGCCGCTCCCGTCGACCACGATGCGGGTCGGCTCGCGCCCGGGGGGCTCGTCGAGGAGCTCCCAGTGGACCCGGAGCGACGGATCGTCCTGGATCACGGTCCCGACCCCGACGAGGATGGCATCGGAACGGGCCCGGAGGTTCTGGACCCGCACGAGGTCCTCGGGCGACGACAATCGCGCGCGCCGGCCCCCCGCGAGCGCGAGGCGGCCGTCCAGCGAGGCCGCGCAATTCACCCAGACGGCGGGGCGGTGCAGGGGGAATTCGCCCGGGGCCGCCATCGTTCCCGATCGCGACGCTCCGCTCAGCCGGGCGCGGCGAGGCGGGCGACCTCGGCCTGCAAGCCGTCGATCGGCGCCCCGGCCGCCTTCAGGTCGTCAAGGTTGATCGCCACGTTGGCGAGCGCCCCCTCCGCCGCCGCCCGGAAGAGCGCGAGGGAAGTGACGAGGTCGCTCGCCAGCGCGGCCCGGGTACGGGTCCGCACCGCCGCGAGCTGGTCCGCGAGCTCCCGCGCCCGGCGGGCGGTCTCGAGCGGTACGTCGGCCGCGTGCCGGACGGCCGCCACGTACTCGGCCGCCCCCTTCGGATCGTCGGGATGCTCCTTCCGCGACCGCTTCGCGGCCCGCACCGCCTCGTAGGCCGCGGAGTCCTCCTCCACGAGGGAGAGGAACCGCGAGCGCGCCTCCGTGAGCGACCGGGCGAGGGCGACCAGATCCTCGGCGGGCGACTTCGCATCGATCGAGTAGGCGAGGACCATCTCACCGAGCGCCGTGGCGAGCCCGGCGACCAGGGCGGCGGCGGCCCCCCCGCCGGGGGTGGGCGTCCGGGCGGCGAGCCGCCCGGCGAACGACGCCAACGACTCGTGTCCGGGCGCGCTCTCGTCGACCTCGTGGACCTTGCGCTCGAGGATCGCGGCGCGGTCGAAGCCGTGCAACTGGAGGTAGTATTCGGCGGCCGCGAAGAGCGCGTCCTCCGGGATGAGCCCGACGACCTCGGACTCCTCGACCGCGACCCCGTAGCGCTGGGCCTCGCGCCGCACCGCCTCGAGGGCGCGGTGCACGGGGGTCACGCGGTAGTCCGTGAGGTTCATCGAGACCTGGGCGCGGTTCCGCTCCCGGATCTCGAACCCCAGCGCCTTCACCTCGGGGAGTCCTCCGTCGCGCGCCCGGACCGCCTTCGCGACCTTCTTCGCGATCGCGACGTCCGGGGTCGTCAGGTAGGCGTTGTAGGCGATCAGCACCGGTCGCGCCCCGATCGCGACCGCGCCCGCCGTCGGGTGGACCTGCGGGAGGCCGAAATCCGGCGCGCGGGCGGGATCGCTCCCGATCGCGTCGCGGATCCCCTCGAACTGGCCCTCGCGGACCCGGGCGAGATCGACGCGCTCGGGTCGGCGGGCCGCCGCTCCGTACAGAAAGACCGGGATCGACAGCTCGCGCGCGACGCGCTCGCCGAGGCGCTCCGCCAGTCGGACCGCTTCGGCCATCGTCGCCGCCCCGAGGGGCACGAACGGCACCACATCCGTGGCCCCCATCCGAGGGTGCTCGCCCCGGTGCTGGGTGAGGTCGATCGACGCGGTCGCGACGCGCATCATCCCGAGGACCGCCTCGATCAGCGGGTCGCCGTCGCCCACGAGCGAGA
>JASHUJ010000150.1 GCA_030040035.1 Thermoplasmata archaeon | reverse complement strand
GCCCGACCTCGCGTACTCCGTGGAGGTGACCGCCTACGCGATGCTCACGGAGATTACCGAGCGGGCCCTGGCCCACCGTCAGCGCAATGCCGTGGTGCTCGGCGGAGGGGTCGCCTGCAACGAGCGCTTGCGGACGATGGTCCGGACCATGGTCGAGGGGCGCGGCGGAACGATGTTCGCCCCCCCCCGCTCGCTGTGCGTCGACAACGGAGCGATGATCGCATGGACCGGCCTCCTGGGACTGCGGGCCGGAGTCTCGGTACCGGTGGAGGCGACCGCGGTCCAGCCCCGCCAGCGGACGGACCTCGTCGCGACGCCGTGGAGAGCGGCGTAGCCGACCCTCGTTAAGTTCGCGCCCGGCGTCCCCGGTCGGATGGAGTCCGTCGACGTCCTCGTCGTGGGCGCCGGCCCGGCCGGTTCCACGGCCGCGTTCCGCCTTGCCGAGCGGGGCCACACGACCCTGGTGATCGAGGAGCACGCCAAGGTCGGTCAGCCCGTCCAATGCGCGGGCCTCGTCTCGCAGCGGGTCCTCGATCTGGCGGGCTCGTCGACGATGGTGCGCACCAGCGTCCGGGGCGCGTCGGTGTTCGGCCCGAGCCTCGGTTCGATCAGTTTCCGGGCGGACGGACCCCGCGCGTTCGTGATCGACCGGGGCGCGCTCGACGTCCACCTGGCCGACCGGGCCGCGCGCGCCGGCGCCACGTTCCGTACGGGACTCCGCTTCGACCGCCGCTTGGCACCGAACGAGGGGCACGAGATCGTGCGGGCCGTGGACGACGACGGCGTCGGACACGAGATCTCGGCGCGGCTCGTCGTCGGGGCGGACGGAGTGTCGAGCGCGGTCGCACGCGCCTATCGACTTCGACGGCCCGTGGAGATCCTGCCCGCGTTCGAGGCCGAGTTCCCGAAGAGCCCGGGCGAGCCGGACTCGGTCGAGGTGTACCTCGGCCGCGCCTTCGCGCCGGGCCTCTTCGGCTGGTGGATCCCGGACGGCGCCGGGGGGGCGCGCGTCGGCCTGGCCGCGGACGCGGACGGAACGTCGGCCCGCGCGTACTTCGAGCGGCTGCTCGCGTATCTCGAGCGCCGGTTCGGCACCGGCTTCGGGAGCGCCACGGCGTATCTCGTGTCGGGCATTCCGATCGGCGATGTCCCGGCGACGCACGGCGAGCGCGTCCTCCTCGTCGGTGACGCGGCCGCCCAGGTGAAGCCGCTCTCCGGCGGTGGGATCTACACGGGCATGCGCTGCGCCGAGCTCGCCGCCTCGGTCGCCTCGACGGCCCTCGCGAGCGGCGACCTGTCGGCGCGGGCCCTCGCCGCGTACGAACGCGCCTGGCGCGCGGAGTTCGGGGAGGAGTTCCGCCGGGCGCTGTACCTCCGCCGGGTCTTCACGCGCCTCTCGGACGCCGATCTCGACGCGCTGCTCGAGGTCCTGCGCTCCTCGGAGCTCCACGCCACGATCGTCGCGTTCGGCGACATCGACTTCCCGACGCACGTTGCGCGCCAGCTCCTGCGCGAATCGCCGTCCTTGGTGCGGCTGCTGCCCAAAGCGCTGGGAGCGTGGATGGCGCCCGCGAGCTACCGGGTGCCCGAGCTCGACCTCGGCGCGCGGCGGAAGTAGATCCACGCCGCCACGCCCGCGAGCACGATCGCGGCCGCGAGCAGGCCCCCGAGGATCCAGCCCCAGTCGGACGCGGCGACCAGGATGGCGGTCTCGGGCGTCACTCCCGAGACCCCGAGCCGGGTCAGATTGAGGGTCGCGCTCCCGTTGGGCTCCTCGGTGGCAGCCGCCCACTGTGCCGAGGTGAACCAGCCCCGCGACTCCAAGTGATAGTTCGTCCCGTTGGAGTCGAGCGCGAACCCGAGCGCGGTGCGGACGGCGAAGGTTCCGCTCGGCGTCGACTGCGACGTCGTCACCCCGACGCTGCCCCGGACCGTCTCGCCCGAGGTCAACGGCCCGAGGGACACATTCACCGACGGACCGGCCGGGCCGCCCGCGAGGCTCAACAGCGGGGCGGCCGCCACCGGCACGGTCGACGTGGCGTTGCCGGGGAAGGCGTTGAAGGCGTAGACCTCGAACGTGAGCAAGATGTCCTCGATCCCCGACGGCAGCGGGTTGGTCACGCTCCAACCGATCGATCCGCTCGCACCGGGCGCGAGAGCGGGAGCGGACAGGTTGCCCACGAGCAGACGGCCATCCTCGACCGGCAGGGTGGGCAGGGAGGTCGCGGAGGCCGGGCTGGGGAGGTTGGCCGCGAGAGCCACCGCACTGAGGACCGCGACGAGCCCGACGAACCCGCGCCTCCGCGGCCTAGACAACGGGCTCCTCCGGGAACCGCCCGCTCTCTGCGAGGGCGACGAGTCGCCGGATCCGCTCGACCGTCTGGCGCTGCCCACGCCGCCCCCCGATCCCGAGCAGGGCCATCCCCTGGGCGGTCGGCGTGCCCGATCGCACGGTCGCCTTGTAGAGCGCCCGAGCGAGCGCCCGGGGCCGGGAGGTCAGCGCGACCGCGTCGAGATCGGCGCGGAACTCCTCGCGACGGGTGAGCGCATCCGCTAGGTAGGCGAGGACCGGGTCCCATCGCATCATCCGCGCGAGCGTTCGGAAGAAGGTGAGGTAGCGGCCGTCGAGCTCGCTCAAGTGCCCCAGCTCGTGGGCGACGACCGCCTCCCACTCCTCGAGGGACAACTCGCGCAAGAGCCCATCGGCCACGAGGATGATGTCGCGACGGCGCAGGAGGCGGGGCCCGCCCCGCTCGAGCAGCGTGAAGGTGAACGCCTCCGCGCGACGCGACGCGAACCGGAAGAGGCTCGTCCGCGCGACGGGGGCCGGGAGCCGATCGGGCCAGCGCAGTGGCTCGGGCCGCAGGATCGCGAGAAAGCCGCGGCCGACGACCTGGTTGAGCAGGAACGCCGCAAGGAAGACGACGAACGCGCCGAGCGCCCCTTCGATCCAGACCTGCGGCGTGGCGGTCGAGAAGAGCGAGAGCGGGGCGGTGATCAGCGGCACGAGGGCCGACGGCCCGCCGTGGCCGAGCACCCAAACGAGACCGGTCGTCGCGAGGAGCGCCCAGGTCGCGAGGAAGACGGCGGCGAGCCGGAACACGGTCGTCGAGGTCGCCCGCCGGTACGTCGCGAGGAGGCCGACGCCGACGGCGACCCAGAGAATGATCGGCGTGTAACTGAGCGCCACCGTAGCGGCGGGCATCGCCCTCCCCCGACTCACTCGAGCCGGAGCCGCCGCCGGAGCTCCTGCTCCTGGGACGGGTCGAGCTTGGCGATCTCCTCGTTCAGGTGTACGACTCCCGCGGGGCCGAACATCGCCACGACGCCGCGGAGAAGATTCCTCAGGTATTTCTGCTCCACGTTCGCCGGCCGATAGACGTAGCGTTCCCCGCCGCGGCACGTCTCCCGGCGACGCAGCACCAGGCCCTTGCCGTACAGCCGCGACAGGGTGGTGGCGACCGTGGTGTACGCGACGCGGACGCCGCGACGTCGCAGCGCTTCCCGTATGCCGGCCGCCGGACCTTCCTCGAGGTCCCGGAGGGCGCCCAGCACTTCTGTCTCGAGCGAACCGAGCATCCGTCCGAACCTGCGCGATTCAGCACGGAGGTCGCCTTAAGACGTGAGGAGCACTGGAACGAACCAGTACGAACCGTCCGTATCCGGCCCGGAGGACTGCCCGTAGTGGGCCGGCCGCCGCCCTGCTCCGGGCATCGGACGGCGCCCCCATTGGGAGGTCCAGCGGGCGAGGGCTCCCTCCGTCCCGGGAAGCCCGCGGAGGGATTCGGCGGAGCCAGCGCCCATCCTAGACCATTAATGCCGCGCCCCGCTACGCGGCCCGACATGACCGAGTCGAGTCGGCTGGTCGACAGCATCCTCGACCTGGTCGGCAACACTCCGCTCGTCCCCCTCCGCAAGGTGGCGGAGGGGTTGCCCTACCGCGTGTTGGCGAAGCTCGAGTACCTGAACCCGGGGGGCTCGGTGAAGGACCGGATCGGCGCCAGCATGGTCGCGGAGGCCGAGCGGTCCGGTCGCTTGAAGCCGGGGGGGACGATCGTCGAAGCCACGAGCGGCAATACCGGGGTGGGTCTCGCGCTGGTCGCCGCGGTCCGCGGCTATCGTACGGTCTTCGTCATACCGGACAAGATGAGCTCCGAGAAGATCCGCCTCCTTCGCTCGTACGGGGCGCGGGTCGTCGTGACTCCGGCGGGGGTCCCCCCGGACCATCCGATGAGCCACTATTCGGTCGCGCGACGTTTGTCGGAGGAGATCCCGGGCGCGTACTTCCCGAACCAGTACGAGAACCAGGGCAACCCCGAGGCGCACTACCGGACGACCGGGCCCGAGATTCTCCGGGACGCGGGGCCGGATCTCGGGGCGGTCATCGGGACCGTGGGCACCGGCGGCACGATGAGCGGGGTGGGCCGGTTCTTCAAGGAGCAGCGGCCGACCGTGCGCATGGTCGCCGTCGACCCGGTGGGCTCGGTCCTCGGTCCTTTCTTCCGTACCGGGAGCCCGGGCAGCGCGGTGCCGTACCAGGTCGAGGGGATCGGCGAGGACAAGATCCCGCGCTCGATCCACTTCCAGTACCTCGACGAGTTCGTGGACGTCAACGACCGCGAATCGTTCCAGATGGCCCGGCGGCTCGCGCGGGAGGAGGGATTCTTCGTCGGCGGCTCCTCAGGTTCGGCGGTCGCGGGAGCGCTCAAGTGGCTCTCGAAGCGGCCCTTGCGCGACGGGGCGACCGTGGTCGTCATCCTTCCGGATTCGGGCGACCGTTACCTCTCGAAGTTCTACTCGGACGATTGGATGCGCGAGAAGGGCTTCCTCGACATCGGGGCGACCGCCCGCGATCTGGTCGCGCGGAAGGGTGCGGTGCCGGCCCTCGTCGCCGTCGAGCCCACGACGGTCGCGCGCGACGCGCTCGCGCTCCTGCGGCAGCACGGGATCGGCCAACTGCCGGTCCTGTCCGGTACGACGTCGGTCGGCTCGTTGCAGGAGGATCACCTGCTCCATGCAAGCCTGGCCGACGAGACGGTGCTCGACCGCTCCGTGGCCCAGATCCTCTCCCCGCCGTTACCCGAGGTGGTGGCCGACGCCCCGGTCTCGGAGGTCCTGCACCGGTTCCGGGAGGAGGGAACGCTGCTCGTCCGGGATCCCGCGAGCGGGCGGCCGATCGGCGTGCTGACGCGCCACGATCTCGTCGGCTATCTTTCGGCCGAGGGGGGGACCAATGCGGTTTGATACTCGGCTGATCCACGATCGGCAGCCCCCGGATCCCCTCACGGGGGCGGTCACGGTCCCGATCTACCTCGCGAGCACCTACAAGCAGTCGGCGCCGAACCGCAACCAGGGGTACGTCTACAGCCGATCGGGGAACCCGACCCGCGCGATGCTCGAGGGGGCGCTGGGGGCGCTCGAGTCCGGCGTCGGCGGGCTCGCCTTCTCCTCGGGCCTCGGGGCGCTCGAGACGCTGCTCGGCGCGTTCCCCTCGGGAAGCCGGATCGTCTCCGTCGACGACCTGTACGGGGGCACGTGGCGGCTCTTCGAGCACCACCGACGCCAGTTCGGACTGCGCGTCGACTACCTCGACCTCACCGACCCGCGCCGGCTGGCGGAGGCCCTACGGACCCCCGCGGACCTCGTCTACGTCGAGTCCCCGACGAATCCGCTGCTGCGCCTGGTCGATCTGCGTGCCGTCGCCCGGCTGGCCCACGCCTCCCGCACCCGGCTCGTCGTCGACAACACCTTCGCCACGCCCGCGCTCCAGCGGCCGATCGAGCTCGGGGCCGACATTGTCCTCCACTCGACCACGAAGTACCTGGGCGGACACTCCGATCTCGTCGGGGGTGCGCTCGTCCTGCGGTCTCGCCGGGACCTCAAGGAGTTCACCTGGCTGCAGAACGCCCTCGGCGCGGTGCCGAGCCCGTTCGACTGCTACCTCGCTTTGCGCGGACTCCACACGCTCGGGGTGCGGATGCGAGCCCACGGCGAGTCGGCCCGCGCGGTCGTGGAAGTGCTGGATCGGGACCGACGCGTACGTCGCGCGCACTATCCGGGGCTCGCAAGCCACCCGCAGCACCGGCTCGCTCGCCGGCAGATGTCGGGGTACGGAGGGATCGTGAGCGTGGATCTCCGGGGGGGTCGCCGAGCGGCCCTCGCGTTCCTGCGCCGGCTCCGGGTCTTCACGCTCGCCGAAAGCCTGGGAGCGGTCGAGTCGCTCGTCGACCACCCGGCCTCGATGACGCACGCGAGCGTCCCCCGGGCCGAGCGCGAGGCCCACGGAGTGACCGAGGGCCTCGTCCGGCTCTCGTGCGGGATCGAGGACCCCGCCGATCTGGCGGACGATGTGCGCGCGGCCCTCCGGGGGCTGTAGCGATGCGTCGGGTCGCGCTCTACGACTCCATGACCCGCTCGGTCCGGGTGCTCGCTCCGATCCAGCCCCCCCGGGTGGGGCTCTTCGTCTGCGGGCTGACCCCGTACGACGAGGCGCATATCGGCCACGCGCGTACGTTCGTCTTCTTCGACGTCGTCGCTCGGGCCCTGACGCGCTGGGGGTACCGGGTCTTCTCGGTCCAGAACGTCACGAACCTCGACGATAAGATCATCGCGCGCGCCGGCGAGCTCGATGAGGACCCGCTCCTCCTGGCCGAGCGACACTTCCTCGCGTGGCTGTTCCTCGCGGGCCGCCTCGGGATCCGGTCCGTGAACTACTACCCGCGCGCGACCGACTACGTCCCGGAGATCCTGGCCCAGATCCAAGCCCTGGTCGACCGGGGCTATGCCTACCCCAGCCAGGGTTCCGTCTACTACGAGATCGCGAAGTTCCCGCGCTACGGAGCCCTCTCGGGCCAGCGGACGGAGGCGTTGCGGCCCGGGGCGCGGGTCGAGGTCGACGACGCGAAGCGCGCACCGGGCGACTTCGTGATCTGGAAAGCCGCGACCCCGGGCGAACCGAGCTGGGAGAGCCCGTGGGGCCCCGGGCGCCCCGGCTGGCACATCGAGGACACGGCGATCACGCTCCGCCTCTTCGGTCCGCGCTACGACCTCCACGGGGGCGGCCTCGACCTCATCTTCCCCCACCACGAGTCCGAGATCGCGCTCGCGGAAGCGGCGACGGGCGAGTCGCCGCTCGTGAACTACTGGATGCACGGGGGCCTCCTCAACCTCGCGGGCGAGAAGATGTCGAAATCCCTCGGCAACGTCTACTCGCTGCGGACCGCGATCGACGAGTTCGGCCCGATGGTGCTCCGGTTCTACTATCTCAATGCCCACTACCGCAGCCCGCTCGAGTTCGTGCGCGCAGAGAGTCTGCCCGAGGCTCGGGAAGCGTACGCTCGCCTCGTCCTACCCTCGGACCGCATCGCGGAGATCCTCGATCGCGACGGCGCGGAGCGTCCGGGAGCGGAGGGGCCGCCCGAGCTCCTGGAACGCGCGGAGGATCTCGTCGAGCGGCTCGATACCACGCTCGCGGACGATTTCAACTCCCGCGAGGCGATCGCGCTCCTGTTCGGCTGGACGCGGGAGCTGACCGAGCACCTCGACCGGTTCCCGTCCTACTCGGGCGACACCCTCGCGGCCCTGCAGGAACCCTACGACTGGGCCTCCGAGACGCTCGGGCTGTTCGAGCGGAGTTCGACCGGTCGCGCCGGGGCCTGGGCCCAGGTCGTGCCGATCGCGATCGCCGCCCGGGCCCGGGCGCGCGCGCGCGGCGATTTTGCCGAGGCCGACCGGATCCGCGACGAACTGTCCGCGGTCGGGGTCCACCTGGAGGACGACGCGGCCGGGACGCGGTGGGACTTCTCGGGTCCGAAATGAGCCCGGCGATGCGAGGATTCGGATTCGCGGAGCACGGGGACGAGGCCCGTCTCCAGTACGTCGAGATCCCCGAGCCGGAGGCCGGCCCGGGCGAAGTGCGCATCCGAGTGCGGGCGGCCGCGTTCAATCGGCTCGATCGGTTCACCCTCGCCGGCATCCCGGGCGTCCCGATCGAACGCCCGCACGTCCTCGGCTCGGACGGGGCGGGGATCGTCGATCGGATCGGGGCCGGGGTCGACGGGGTGCGTCCCGGGGAGTCCGTGCTGATTAACCCGGGGATGTGGGACGGGACGTGCGAAGCCTGCCGGGCCGGGAACGAGGCGCTCTGCCGGAACTACCGGATCGTCGGCGAGCACACGCAAGGCACCGCGACCGGCTACGTGGTCGTGCCGGCGCGCAACGTGCA
>JASHUJ010000149.1 GCA_030040035.1 Thermoplasmata archaeon | reverse complement strand
GCGCGACGGTTCTCGATCGCGACCCGCCGGGCCGCCGATCTCGCGGAGCGGTCGGAGCGGCTCGGAGCGTTCCTCGCGCGGGACTGGTCCTTCGTGACCGGCGGACCGGCCGAGGTGGCCGCGCTCCGAGCCGGCGCCGCCGTTAGGGATTGGCACCGGGGCGGCGTGCAGACGATCCCCGCTGAAGGGTGGTGGCGCCGATCGGCGGATGGGCTCGTGGCGAGCGCCGAGTCACCGCCCCTCGGAGGGGAAGAGGCGACCCCCGCGCCCGACGCGCACGGGGTCGTCTTTGGCGCCTCGGGGGCGGGCAAGACCACGTACCTTGCCACGCTCGCCGCCCGGGCGATCGCGTCGGGAGCGCGGCTCGTCGTGATAGACCTCCACGGGGACCTCGCTCCGGCGATCGTGGCGCGGCTGGAACCCGCCGACCGATCCCGGGTCATCGCCATCGACCTCGACGATCCCCCGGGTCCGGGGATCGCGTCCCTCGGTGGTCCCGGGGCCGACGCGGACGCTTCGGCCGCACACCTGGTCGCCGCGCTCAAGCGGCTCTCGCCGGACGGCCAGGACGTCTACTGGGGATTCCGGCTGGAGCGGCTCTTCGACGCGTTCGTCCGGCTCGCGCAGGAGTCCGGCGGATCGCTGCTCGACGTCTATGATCTCCTGACCGACCCCGTGCGGCGGGAAGCGGTGCGACTCGCGACGCGTCGCGAGGACCTGGCCCGGTTCCTGGACGAGCTCGCCCCGATCGTACGACGCCAACCCGAGTTCCTCTGGTCCGCGGCGGCGCGGCTCGCGAAGGTCGTGCTGGTCCCGGCGCTCGCCGACCTGCTTGCCCCTCGCGACGGGGGGATCCCGGTCGAACCGCTCGTCACGGCGGGCCGGTCGCTCCTCGTGCGGATCCCGTTCGCCCGTCTCGGGCCGGAGGCGGCGGGATTTGCGGGGTCGCTCGTGCTGTGTCGGTGCTACCTCGGCCTCGCGGCCCAACGACGCCCCGGCGGGGACGAACCGCCGATCCTGGTCGTGCTCGACGAGGCGCACGCGTTCGCCCCGCGCCTGGTCGCCGAGCTCCTCACGGAGAGCCGGAAGTTCGGAATCCGGGTCCTCCTGGCGACCCAGTTCCCCGACCGGCTCGCCCCCGAAGTGCGGGCCGCGGCGGCGGGGGCGCCGTCGGAGTTCGTGACGTTCCGCCTCCCGCCGGCGATCGCGACGACGGTCGGCGCTTGGCTCGGGCTACCCCGCGACGAGGCCGAGCGTTGGCTGCCGACCCTCGGGATCGGGGAGGGCGTGCGTCGGGGACCCGGCAGCTCGCTGGTGCGTCCGCTCCTCGTTCGGGCGCCGAGGCCGGAGGACCCGATCGTCTCCTGGTCGGCCGGGATCGAGAGCACGCGCGCCGAGTTCGGGATCGGACTCACGCCGCCCGAGCGACCGCTCGCGGACGAGGTCTCGACCGAGCGACTCCTGCTCGCGGTCCTCGCGGCGGAGGAGGAGCGCCGACCGATCGATCCCGGTCAGGTCGTTGTCGCCGCCCTCACGATGGCCGGGCCCGAGCTCCCCCCCGAGTCCCTGGGGGACCGATGGGGGGAGCTGCTCCACCGCGGCCTCGTGACCGTCACCGAGGCCGGTTGCCAACTCACGGAAGCGGGCGCGCGTCGGCTGGGGCTCACCGCGCCGACCGGAGCCACGCGGGAGAGCGCGGAGCACCGGGCGCTCCTGCTCGCGACGTTCCGCCTGTTCGCTCGGCGCGGCTACCGGATCGAGATCGTCCGCCAAGGCCGGTTCGACACGACGTTGCCCGACGCGATCTTCCGACAGCTCGCGCGGCGTCCGAGCATGAGTCCGGCGGACCTCGCGGCGGAGCTCGATCGCATCCGGGGCGGTTGGGCGTGGAGATTCTTTGGCGGACGGGACGTTCACGTCGAGGTCGAGGTGTCGGGCGCGCTCCGCGCGGAGCGCATCCGACGCGGTTGGGTGAAAGCCCGACAGCGGAACGCGTTCGCGTTGTTCGTCGTCGGGGACGCCGCCCGGGCCCGGCGCGTGCGGGGGACCCTACGACGGCTCGCGCTGGGGCCGGACCGCGCGCAGGTCTGGACGGTCCGGATCCCCGCTCGGGCCGGGGTGACGCGCGAGGCCGGCACGGGCCCGAAGGCGTAAGTCCCGCGTTCCGGTTCCGGGCCCGTGCGCCTGTTCGTCGCGATCGACGTGGGGCGGGCCGGACCGTCGGAGGACCGGTCTGCGGCGCCGGAACACTTGACGCTCCGGTTCCTCGGGGAGGTCGGCCCGGACGAGTTGCCCGGCCTCGAGGCAAAGCTCGCGGACGTCGCCCGCGCCCACCCCCCCTTCGACCTCGTCCTCGCGGGGATCGGCGCGTTCCCGGACGAACGGAACCCGCGGGTCGTCTGGACCGGCGTAACGGAAGGCCGCGACGAGGTGAGCGCGCTCGCCGCCCACGTCGCGCACGCGATCGCGGACGGGCCCGGTCCGGCGCGCCCCGAGTCGTTCGTACCTCACCTGACGCTCTTCCGGGTCCGCTCACCGTCCCAACGCCGCCGGGCGGCGGCCCTGCTCGCCGGGACCGAAGCGCCGCCCGCGTCGCGCCGGGTCCCGGTCCGCGCGATCCACCTGAAGGAGAGCTTGCTCGCGCCCGGGGGGGCTCGTCACCGCACCCTCGCGTCCTGGTCGCTCACGGGCCCCGGTGCCGCCGCGCCGTGAGCCCCCGCTCCCGTCGCGCCGAACCGCTTTGAATCGACGAACGGTCGGGTCCTCCGTGCCGTCCCGTCGGGCGCCGAAGGTCGGGGAGCTTTTCGCGACGCTGCCCGAGCAGTACGCCGCGATCGCGCGGGCCCTGCGCGCTACGATCCGCACGAACGCTCCCCGCCTCACGGAGACGGTCAAGTGGAACAATCCGTTCTGGGTCGGCGCGCGCGACGTCCTGTGCTTGCAGTGCTATCCCGACCACGTGAACCTCGGGGTGATGCGCGGCGCGGAGCTCGCCCGCGACTACCCGCGGATCGAAGGCACCGGGAAGTCGATGCGACACGTGAAGGTCGCGAGCGCGACGGACGCGCGGTCGCGCGCGATCGCGCGGATCGTCCGGGCCGCCGAGCGGCTCGACCGGCTCGACCTCTAGGCTAGCCGGCCGCCGCGCCCTCGGTGCGCCGCGCCACGAGCTTCCGCCAGAGGTAGAGCGTCGCGTAGCTGCCCCACCCGGGATAGTGCCGCGCCCCCCACGCCCGCGCGGATGCCTCGGGGGCGGAGCGAGGGATCGCCCCGAACTCGGCGAGGGCGACCCGTAGCCCGAGATCGCCGGCGACGAACACGTCCGTCCGACCTACGCCCCGGAGGAGCGCGTTCTCGGCCGTCCACCGGCCGACCCCGGGCAGCTCGACGAGCGTATCGATCGCGGTCGCCAGCGGAGCCCGGCCGAGCCGGGGTTCGAG
>JASHUJ010000148.1 GCA_030040035.1 Thermoplasmata archaeon | reverse complement strand
AGCCCCTCCTCCGCGACCGAGGTCGCGACGAGGCAGTTGACCTCGCCCGCCCGGAACCGGTCGAGGATCGCGACCTGCTCCCGCTGGGAGAGGCCCTCGTCCTCCCCGTGGCTCGCTTGGCCCACGAAGCGCGCCGGTCGGATCCCGCTCCCCGCCGGCCGTGCGAGCTCCGCGACGAGCCGGTCGACCGTGTCGCGGTACTGGGCGAAGACGATCACCCGGGCCGAGGGGGTCCGCGCGATCTCCTCCGCGACGATCGCGACGGTCCGCGCGATCTTGGGGTGTTCGACCGTCATCGCCTCGAGCCGTCGGCGGACCTCCACCACGTCCGGGTCCTGAAGGAAGGCGCGCGCGCTCGGCGTCCAGCGTCGTCCCGGCTCGGGTTCCTGCCGGCGGAAGTACTCCCGCAGTGCGTCGACCCCCTGGCTCTCGATCAGCTCGAGCGCGTGCAAACCCTTCATCGCCGCGGCCTGCGCCGTCACGGCCTTCCAGACGAGTCCGGACGCGCTGCCCGATTCGCGCCGCTCGGATTCGATCATGCGGTGGAGCCGGTTCCCCACGTCGAGGAGCACGCGGCGTCCCGATTCGCCGGACGGCAGGAGGTCGAGCCCGCGCAGCACGTCGACCTGCCGCTGGACCGCGGCGCGGAGGAGGACGGCCAGGTGTCGCACCTCGGGCGGGACCGGCACGGGGACCGTCTCGACCCCCACTCCATGGATGTACGGAACGACATCCGGATCGTGTTCGGTGCGGTACTCGAACCGCTCGATGGCGAGGTGCGCCCAGACCTCCCGGATGCGGTCAAGGCGACCGCCCGGCGAGGCGGTCATCGCGAGCACCCGCGCGCCCGGGCCCGCCCGGTTCGCCGCGCCGATCGCGACGTACGGGTAGTCGCCGACCGCCCGGTGGGCTTCGTCAAAGACGACGAGCGAGAAGGTGGCGAGCGGGAAGTTCCCCTCGGCGAGGTCGTTCGCGATCACCTGAGGCGTCGCGACGACGACCTGCGGCGGGTGCAACAGCGCGGTCCGCCGGTCCGGCGGGATCGCCCCCGTCAGCACGAGCGGCTCGGGCGCCAAGAGCGCGGCGGCGACGCTGCGCGCGTGCTGGACGACAAGCGGCCGCGTGGGCGCGAGGAAGAGGATCGACCGGGTCGGTTCGCGCAGGAGGAACTCCGCCATCACCCGCAGCGCGATCGTCGTCTTCCCGAGGCCGGTCGGGAGCACGACGAGCGTGTTGTGGTCGACCGCGCGCTGCGCGATGTCCGCCTGGTAGCGTCGGTCCTCCAGTGCCCCGGGCCGGATCCGCGGGTGCTCGACGGTCGCCCTCCCCGGCGCCACCGGCGGTGGAAGTCACCACGCCTTTATTGCGGCCCGGCTACGCGGGGCGATGCTCCCGATCGAGGTGGTCGTCCTCCTCGCGGCCGCGGCGGTCGTCGTCCTGCTCTACCAGGGCGCGGCGATCGTCCTGGCCTACCAGATGCTCAAGATCGGGCCCGCGCCGGCACGCCCAGCGGACCGACCCCGCCCGAAGGTCAGCGTCGTCATCGCCGCCCGCAACGAGGAGGACCAGCTCCCCGCGACGCTCGCGACCTTGCGCGCGCAGGACTACCCGAACCTCGAGATCGTCGTCGTCGAGGAGGGGTCGACCGACCGGACGCCCGAGGTGATCGCCGCCCACGCACCGGCCGTACGGCGGATCGAGCCCCCCGCGCTGCCCCCCGGCTGGACCGGCAAGAACTGGGCCTGCTGGACCGGCGCGCAGGGGACCGACGGAGAGTGGCTCCTCTTCCTCGACGCCGACGTCCGGACCCATCCGGCGGCCGTCCGGACCACGCTCGACTGGGCGCTCGACGAGCGGGCCGACCTCGCGAGCCTCGCCTGTCGCATCGAGACCGTCGGGTTCTGGGAGCGCGTCGTCCTGCCGTTCTTCGCCCAGCTCACGCTCCTCGTCTTCCGCGCGTCGCACGTCAACCGGGATCGGTCGAAGACCGCGATGGCGAACGGCCAGTTCTGGATGACCCCGCGCCGAACGTACTTCGAGCTCGGGGGCCATGAGGCGGTCCGCGGGCTCGTCCAGGAGGACGTGGCGATCGCCCGCCGCTATCGGGCGGCCGGCCGTAGGCTCCGGGTCGCCTGGGCGCCGGAGCTGGCGGTCACCCGGATGTACCGCACGCGGTCCGAGATGTTCGAGGGGTTGCTGAAGAACCTGAGCGGGCCGGACCACCCGACCCGCCGCCTCCTCGCCGACTTCGCGGGCATGTTCGGCTTCTACCTGCTGCCGCTCGGTCTGCTCCCGCTCGCGCTCGCGGCCGGCGACGGGGTGCTCGTGGGACTCGGCGCGTTCCTCTACGTCGCCCTCTTCGGGAAGCACGTCGCGTTCAGCCGATCCCTCGGAACCCCCGGCCGCTACGGGCTCCTCTATCCGGTCGCGGCGGTCTTCTTCCTCGCGCTGTTCGCCACGGCGATCCACCATCACGTCCGCGGGGTCCCGATGCGCTGGAAGGGCCGCGCCTACTCCGCGCGCGGCTAGCCGGGCCCCGAACCGCTAAGTGGCCCGCGGGCGGTGCGTCGGGCGGTATGGCGACCGTGCTGGACGCCCCGTACGACCTCTTCATCGGAGGGAAGGACGTGCCGGGGGCCCGGGGCGAGCGGCGCCCGGTGCTCGACCCGGCCACGAATCAGCCGCTCGCCCAGGTGTCGGTCGCAACCGCCGACGACGCCCGTGCGGCGATGGAGGCGGCGGATCGCGCGTTTCGGGAGTCGAACTGGGCCCAGGATGACGGCGCCCGGCGGGCGAAAGCGCTCCAGCGGCTCGCGGCCCTCCTGGAGGCGAGCCTCGAGGGGTTCGCCCGGCTCGAGACGCGCAACATGGGCAAACCGCTCCGCGAGTCGCGGGGCGACATCGGCTACGTCGTCCGGACGCTCGAGTACTTCGCCGGCCTCGCGGACAAGCTCGAGGGGGCGACCGTGCCGGTCCCGGGACCCCGGCTCGACTACACGATCGCCGAGCCGCTCGGCGTCACGGTGCACATCGCTCCGTGGAACTATCCGCTCCTGCTCTCGATCCGGTCGATCGCGCCCGCGCTGGCGGCGGGGAACGCAGCGGTGCTCAAGCCGGCGAGCCTCACGCCGCTCACCGCGATCGCCTTCGCCCGCCTCGCGCGGGACGCGGGCCTCCCCGAAGGGATCCTCAACGTTCTGCCGGGAGCGGGCGCGGAGGTCGGCGAGGCGCTCATCGCCGACCCCCGGTGCCGGTCGGTCACGTTCACCGGCAGCAGCGAGGTCGGGCGCCACATCGCCGAGCTCGCGGCCCGGCGCCTGCTCCCCGTCACCCTCGAGCTCGGGGGCAAGGGCCCCGTGGTGGTCTTCCCGGACGCGGACCTCGATCGCGCGGCGCGGGCGATCGGCTACGGGATCTTCCAGAACGCCGGCCAGATGTGCTGGGCCGCGTCGCGCCTGATCGTCCACGAGAGCCTGCGCGGCCCGCTCGTCGAGAAGGTGCGGGCGATCGCGGAGGGGCTCAAGCTCGGGCCGGGGGTCGAGGACGGGGTCGAGATGGGCCCACTGGTCTCGGCCGACCACTTGGACCGGGTCCTCGGGTTCGTCGCGGAGGCACGGGCCGACGGAGGGTCGCTCGTTGCCGGAGGGGAACGGGCGAGCGCCCCGGCCCTCGCGCCGGGCAATTTCCTTCGGCCGACGATCCTCGCGGACGTTCCCGCGAGCTCGCGCGCCGTGCGCGAGGAGATCTTCGGTCCGGTGCTCGCCGTCTCCTCGTTCACGGACGCGGAGGATGCGGTGCGCCAGGCGAACGATACCGCCTACGGCCTGCTCGCGGCCCTCTGGACGCGCGACCTGGCGACGGCCCACTCGGTCGCCCGCCGGCTCGAGTCCGGGATGGTCGTGGTGAACGAGGCCCCGATCTCCTACCCGCAGACGCCATTCGCCGGGATCAAGGCGAGCGGCGTCGGCTTCGAGCAGAGCCGTCAGGCGGTCGAGGCGTACCTGCGTCGCAAGAACGTGCTCGTCCACCTCGGAGCCGGGAAGCGCAAGAGCTAGGCCGCGGAGCGCGGCTCCGTACATCGCGCCGGGTTCGTACGAAACCCCAAAAGAACCTCGCGCGGCTCGAATCCGCGATCCCGTGACGGACCGGCCCGAGCCTCGCGGCACCTGGGGGACCTGCCGGTTCTGCGGCGTCGCGGTCCCGTACGGGGCGGCGAAGTGTCCCGAATGCGACGCGGCGGGTCCGCTCTCTCCCAACGAACTGCGAGCCGCGCCGAAGCGGCTCCGCTGGCGGGTGCGCTTCACGGGGATCCTGCGGACGGTCATCGTCGTCGGCGTGATCGGCGGCCTCGCCTACGCGACCCTCGCCGCGGTCTTCCAGGGCCCGCCCGTGCTCACCGGCGACCCGCTCACCACCGCCGCCGGCTACCTGGTCGGACCCGGGAACTTCACGGAGATCTCGGGCGAGATCACGGGCGGGGACTACGTCGTCGGCAACTACTCGTCGTTCCATCCGGTCGGCATGGAGATCGGCTTCGTGATCTACAACTCGAGCGAGTGGACGAGCTTCGTCGCGGGCGGTCATCCGACCCCGACCTACACCGGGACGACCGCGTACAGCGGCCGGATCGTCTACTCGGCGCCGGTGACCGACAACTACTACTTCGTCTTCACGAACCCGTATCCGACGTCGACCCACCTCACCTACGGGATCTACGTCGCGACCGAGTACGAGTCGAACGTGGGGGACGACGGGCTCGGCTGACGGGCCGGCTCACGCGGAGCCGGGCGGCGGGCTCGGCGCGAGGCGCTTCAGGAACTCCGCCGGGACCTGATCGACGAGGTAGACGGTCTTCCCCGCCTGCTTGATCACGAGACCCCCATCGCGCGCGCGCTCGGCATCGATCTCGAGGATGATCGGCTCGGGGGTGCGGACCGATCCGGCGGCCCGCGCATCCTCCGCGGTCTTCGACAGGTGCACCTTCTTGCGGTCCGACGGCCGCAGGCCGACCTCGAGGACGATCGCCGCCTCCTCCTCGGTGACGGGATAGTAGAGCCGCTCGGGGATGTTCTCCGTGGGGAGATCGAGGTCGACCTCGAGGGTGTGCCCGTACGTCGCCCGGATCTTGTCCTCCCGGACCTCGTAGCGGCCCTTCGCGTCGGTCTCGGCGATCGCGACCAGGTGCTGGACGCGGAGCCAGTGGTACGCCGGATGCCGCTGGGCGATCGCGCGCACGATCTGCGGGAGCGCGACCCAGCCCTGCGGTTCCATCGTGAGCTGGTAGCGGTCCGGGAAGTGCCGCAGGATCCCCGTCAGGATCCGACCGAGGTGATCGAGCTCCCGGTCGTTCATCAGGAACCGGCCGGGCTGGGCGCAGACCGGGCACTGCTCGGCCCGGAAGTAGCCGTGCTGCGCGCACTCCTTCAGCATCGCTCCGCGCTCCCGTCAGGCCTTGACCTTGTCCGCCTTCTTCTCGAAGTCGGTGAGGAGATCGGCGTAGAGGTCGGTGAGGTCCTTGAGGACGCGCTTCAGCACCTGCTGGGGCTTCTCGCCCTTGGTCCGGAGGAGGAGCGTCGGCCGCTCGAGGTACGGGTGGCCGAGATAGTAGCGGGCCTCGACGACCTTCTCCTCCTTCTGGAGCGCCTCGACCAGCGGGATCAGGAGCGTCTCCTCCCCGCGCGGCAGCTCCACCCGGAGCAGGTCGTGCTCCTTTTCGACGACGCGGATCTCCATCGGCGGAACCGGAGACGGTGCCACTTTCGCCCTCTTCTTAAGCGTGGCGCCGCGCGCGGAGCGCCCGGCGCTCCCGTGCCGACGCGATTATAACCGCGGCCGCTTGGTTCGCCCGCGCATGCGGTTCCTCGTCCTGGGCGGTGGCGCGCGGGAGCACGCGATCGGGCTCGCGCTCGCGCGCGCGGAGGCCGAGGTCGTCGTCGCGAGCTCGAACGCGAACCCGGGGCTCGAGCGGATCGCCCAGACCTCGGTCCGCGTCGACCCGACGGACGCGGAGCGCGTGGTCGCGTTCGCCCGCGCGCAGAAGGTCGAGGCCGCGGTGATCGGGCCCGAGGCCCCCCTCGCCGCGGGCGTCGCGGACGCGCTCCGGGCCGCGGAGATCCCGACCGTGGGGCCCGACCGGTCCGCCGCGCGCATCGAATCGTCGAAATGGTTCTGCCGCGATCTCCTGGACCGGCACGACGTCGGGGGCCAGCCGAAGTGGGTCGCGCCCGCGACGCCGGAAGAGGTCGACCGCGCGCTCGCCCGGTTCCCCTCGCCGTTCGTGGTGAAACCGGCCGGCCTCACGGCCGGGAAGGGCGTGTGGGTCCAGGGGGCGGACTTCACCGAGCCGAAGGAAGCGGGCGTCTACGCGAAGTCGCTCCTCCTCCAGGGCGACCGCGTCGTGATCGAGCAGAAGCTCGAGGGCGAGGAGTTCAGCCTGATGGCGTTCGTCACCGATTCGGGCACGTATCCGATGCCCGCGGTGCAGGACTTCAAGCGCGCGCTCGAGGGGGACCACGGGGCGAACACCGGCGGCATGGGCGCGTACTCCCAGCGGGACCACCTGCTCCCGTTCCTCTCGTCCGCCGACCGGGATCGCGCGTACGAGATCCTGACCCAGGCGGTCGCGGCCCTGCGGGCCGACGGGCTCCCGTACCGGGGGATCCTGTACGGTGGGTTCATGCTGACCGCCGGCGGACCGTACCTCCTCGAGTTCAATGCGCGCTTCGGCGATCCCGAGGGGATCAACGTCCTCACGCTCTACGAGGAGGGCGACTTCGCGGAGCTCCTCTACGGGGTCGCGACGGGACGGGTCGAACCGAACCTCCTCCAGTTCCGCCTCCGGTCGACGGTCGTGAAGTACCTCGTGCCCCCCGGCTACGGCGACAAGCCCCGGCCCGGCGGGATCCTCACGCTCGATGCGCCCGCGATCGAGGCGACGGGCGTCCACGTCGTCTACGGGAGCGTCGAGGCGGCCGGTCCGGGGAAAGTGCGCCTCGGCACGTCCCGCGGGATCGCGCTGGTCGGCGAGGCGAGCGCGATCCACGAGGCCTCGAGCCGCGTCGAGGCCGCGCTCGCCCACGTGCAGGGCGACTACGCGCTGCGCCACGACATCGGCACGAAGGCGGATCTGGAGGCCCGCTGGGAGCACCTGCGTCGGCTCCGGGCCCCGACCGCGAAGCCGTCGCCGCTGCCGTTGAGTGTCGCGCCCCCGGACGCTCCGGCGTCGAGCGCCGGCGGACCCGACACCCTCCTCGGCTGATCGGGCCGCGGCGAACCGTCAAATAGCCACGGCCGGCTCTCAACCCGCCGTGAAGTTCTGTCCGAAGTGTAAGCGGCTCATGCGGCCGGACCGGGCCGGCGGGGTCTGGCGGTGCACCGGGTGCGGGACGACGCTCCCGCTCGGCGCCGGGGTCGCGGTCGTCCACGAGACGCCGACGGAGCGCCGGGTCGACGTCGTCGAGTCGAAGGTCGCGACCCTGCCGAAGACCGCGGAGGTCTGCCCGAAGTGCGGGAACGACGAGGCGTACTGGGTGCTGCGCCAGACGCGCGGGGCGGACGAGCCCGAGACCCGGATCTTCGAGTGCACGAAGTGCGGGCACAAGTGGCGGGAGTACCAGTGACCCCGCCCCGGTTCGAGCCCGTCCGACGTGCGTTCGAGCCGGACGCGGTCGGGACGCGGGTCCGCCTGCACGGTTGGGTCCTGCGCACGCGCTCCTCCGGCGGCATCCTCTTCATCGTACTGCGCGACCGGACCGGCTCGGTCCAGGTGACCGGCCGTCGCGATGCGCTCGGCGACGCGCCGTTCGAGGCCGCGGAGCACGTCCAGGTCGAAGGAGCGATCGAGGTCGAAGGGACGATCGCGGCGGACCCCCGCGCGCCGGGGGGTCGAGAGGTCCGGGCGCAGGCGATCGGGGTGATCGACCCCGGCGCGCCATTCCCGATCTTCGCCGATCAGACGGAGGAGTTCCTCCTCGATCAACGCCACCTCGCGATCCGCTCGCAGGAGTTCGTCGCGACGTTCCGGATCAAGGCCGAGACGCTGCGGGCCCTGCGCGACTTCATGGAGCAGGACGACGTCCTCGAGGTCACGCCGCCGATCCTGACCGGGAACGCGGCGGAGGGCGGAGCGGAGGCGTTCGCGTTCGACTACTTCGGCCGGCCCGGCTACCTGGGCCAGACGGCCCAGCTCTATCTCGAGGCGATGATCGCGCCGCACGAGCGGGTGTACGCGCTGACCCCGTCGTTCCGCGCCGAGAAGTCCCGCACGAACCGGCACCTCACCGAGTACCAGCACCTCGAGGTCGAGCTCGCCTGGTGCGACTTCGCCGGTCTGCTCGACTTCGTCGAGCGGATGTTCGCGTTCGTGTGCCACCGGCTGGCCGAGAGATGCGCGAAGGACCTCGAATCGATCGGTCGCCCCCCGGCCGAGCTCGCCGCGATCTCGACGCCCTTCCCTCGGATGACCTACGCGGCCGCGATCGACCGACTGCGGGCGGAGGGGTTCCCGGTCGAGTGGGGCAGCGATCTCGGTACCGCCGAGGAGCGGGCGCTGACGGTCGCGGACCGCCGACCGCTGTTCGTGACGCACTATCCGCGCGCGATCAAGGCGTTCTACATGCTCCAGAGCGCCGACGACCCGCGGACCGTGGACGCGGCGGACCTCCTGGGCCCCGAGGGGTACGGGGAGCTCGTGGGCGCCTCCTGCCGCGAAACCCGGATCGACCGCCTGGAGGAGCGGCTCCGTCAGGTCGGCGCGGATCCGGCGACGTACGACTGGTATCTCGATCTGCGCCGCCACGGCAACGTGCCGCACGCCGGCTTCGGCATCGGGATCGAGCGATTCCTACGCTGGGCGTTGCGACGCGAGCACATCCGGGACACGACGCCGTTCCCCCGGACGCCCTCGCGTCACACCCCGTGAGCCGCGGGCGGGCGGAGCCGAGGGGTCCGACGCCCGCGCGTCGTGGCGGGGCGCTCGCCGCGTGCAACCGGGCCCCCGGCCCGGAGGCGGAAGACATGCTCGTCGCCCCACGCGCCCGAGAGATACTCCGCGTGGGGCACGGTCCGGACGCTCTCGAAGCCGAGGCGTTCGAGGAGACGGATCGATCGGTCGTTCCGGGCGTCGACGCGGGCTTCGAACTCGGATATCCCGTACTGGTCCCGGAGGGCAGCGAGGATCGCGGTCAGGGATTCCGCCGCGTACCCTCGGCCCCAGTACTGCGGAGCGAAGAGGTAGGCGACCGAGGCCCGACGTCGGTCCGCTCGCACGGTCGCCTGCAGGGTACCGATCACCCGGTGCGTGGTCCGTTGCCGAACGACCCAGTTGAGCCAGCGCTCGGGACGACCGGCCGGTGGTCCGCGGACGCGGCGCTGGATCCGGAGCGCCATCGCCCGGATCGAGGGAGTGGGACCCTCCGACACGTACGCGAAGATCCGCGGTGCGCGCAGCGCGAAGTGGAGCTCACGGGCATGGGCGCGACGTAGCGGCTCGATGGAGAGTCGGGCCGTACCGAGTCGCGTCCCCGGGGCGGCCCGGGGCCTCGCGTCGGGCCTCACTTCGACCCCGACTCGGGCCCGGGAGCGGCCGTCGGCGAACCGGTGCGAGAGGACGGTCGCTGCTCCCGGGGGAGGAAGGTGAAAAGCCGGAGGCCGGGGACGAACGGTCGCGGAGGGATCGCGAGACGATGGACGCCGACCGACGCCGTCGACCTCGGGATCGAGGTGAAGGCGATCTCGACGAACCCGGCGTCCCGGAACCAGTCCCGGATAGTTGGCGTCAAGTCCGGCGCGAACCGCCCGCGGGTCCAGATCACCGTCGCCCCCGGCGCGCAGAGTTCGGGCACGTGAGCGATCGTCGCTCGCACGTCGTCGTCGGCGATGTTGCCGAAGATGCCGCAGAGGAGCACGAGGTCGGCCGGCACGGCGCCGACGAGCGCATCGGTGGTCGAGGCGTCGCCGAGGACGAACTCGATTCCCGTCCACCCCCGGGCGGCGACCTCGCTCCGCCCGGCGGCCACAAGCTCCGGGGTGAGATCGATCAGGCGGGCCCGCACGTCGCGGGCCCGCGGGTGATCACGCAGGGCGCCCAGAAGGTCCCGGCCGTCTCCCGCGCACAGACTGACCACGCGGACGGGACGTGCGATGGACCGGTCGAGCGCGGCGCGGATCCGTGCCTGGACCACCTCGAGACGACGCGGGAGTCCTCCGTCGCGGGAGTACCCTCGGTGCCAGTCGACCCACTCGTCGTTCACGGCGCTCCCGGTCGGAGGATCCGGCCCTGCGCTAAATCGCCGGCGTCCCGGAGTCCGGCTCCGGGGGGCGTCGCGCGCCCTCCGGCGCACCGAGCGATGGGCAAGATTCAAGAGCTGCCGTCGGCCTTCCGACGTGGGAGACCCGTACCGGAGATCGTAAGGTGGCATCGGAGCATCGACCGGAACGGGCCGAGTCGCCCGCGGCCGTCGCGAATTCCGCGTCCCCGACCGTGGTCGAACGGATCACGCACCAGGACGTACCGGCGGTGTGCGGGCTGTTCAAGAAGGTCTGGGAGTCGGAGACGACCGGTCTACCCGCCGAGCTCGTCAAGTCGTGGCAGCCGACGCCGCTCGAGTTCACGAGCTGGATGGAGGGCGTGACGTACTTCGCCGCGCGGCGGGACGGTCGGGTGGTCGGCGTGGTCGGGTGCGAGCTCGAGCACGGGAGCTGCCACCTGGTCGATCTCGTGGTCGATCCCGAGGCCCGCCGCCAGGGCGTGGCGAGCGCCCTGCTCGCGACCGCCCTCGACTGGGCGAAGCGCTCCAACGCCCCCGAGGCCTGGGGGGAGGTCCTCGGCCGGTTCCACTCGGCGGCCGCGCTCTTCGCGCACCTCGGGTTCGTCGAGTGCGGCGTCCTCCACAAGCACCAGTGGAACGAGGACGTCCGGTTGTTCGAGCGCCTGCTGTGAGCGGCGGGCGCGCCTACGAATAGCCGCGCCCGAGCGTCGACGCGCGCGCCGGTCGGCTCGGCGGGAGCCCGTGGCGCTGCTGGAGCGCCCGGAGCCGCCGGAGCGCCTCCTCGGGATGCCCCCGGAAGAACTCGCGGGCCCCTCGGGCGAGCTCGACGGCCTCGATCTCCGTCGGCACGCCGTGCTCCCGCTCGCTCAGGAGGTAGTCGCCGTAGTCGGAGATGTAGCGGGGAAGGCCCGACTTGAGCCGGTTCACGGCCTGGAGCCGGAGGGCCCGGATCTGCTGCTTCAAGGGCGCGAGCTTGCCCGCGCGCAGCTCGGCCTCGAGGTTCTCGGCGACCTCGCCGGGATCCTGCGGCGCCTCGACGCCGAGCGCCTGCATGTCCTTGAGCAGCGCGACGACGCGCTCGAGCTCCTCACGCGCCTGGTCGAGATGGCGCTCTTTCAGCGCGACGACGCGGTCGACCTGCTGGAACGTGGCCAGCGCCTGGAGGATGTCCCCGGTCCGGACGGCGTTGAGCGTCTCCTCGATCTGCTCGCGCTCGAGCCGGCTGTCGACGGAGTACGCCTCGAGCCGGGTGAGTCGCGCCCGGGTCCGGCGCTCCCACTCCTCGAACGCGTTCGTGAGCCGTTGCTGGCTGATGCGCTCGATCCCACGGATCACTTCCGCCCACGGCTCGGGATCGGGCGCGGTGCGCGCCGCCTCCTCGGCCCACGGAGGGAGCCGTGGGAGCTCGACCCCCAGGGGTTGCGCGCCCTCGCCCCACTGGGCGAGGCGGGCGAGCCGGCGCGTGAGTTCGGCCGAGAACGGATTGCCGACCACGCCGCCGGGGACCGCGCGCCGCGGGGCGCTCCGCCGAGCCCCGCTCGCGGGCGGTGGCGGGGTCGTCGCTTCGAGGGGCTCCGCCCGCGGCGGGTCGTCGCGCACCGTCGGATCGTGGTCCGGATGGGAGATCGCGACCGGTCGGTGGCACGACGGGCAGACGAGGACCCCCGGGTCGAGCGGCGCGCCGCAGCTCGGGCAGGTCGTACCTTCCCCGGTCATTCGTTCCTGGAAGCGAGTATGCAGGGGGTGAGATTTGAACTCACGAACTCCTACGAGACCAGGACCTCAACCTGGCGCCTTTGACCAAGCTGGGCCACCCCTGCACGGTCGCCCGCGCGTACGGGGCCGAGCGATAACCTTTGCGAACACGGGCCCTCCTCCCCGGCAGTATAGGTTCGCTTCTCCGCAAAAGGACTTGTACGGAGCCCGGCTACCCTCCCATCCCATGCCCGGCGACCCTCCGGACGGTGCGGTCGTGTTCATCGGCCAGAAGCCGACGATGACCTACGTCTTCCAGGTCGTCACCCAACTCAACGCCGGGATCGGACCCGTGGTCGTCAAGGCGCGCGGGAACGCGATCGCGAAGGCGGTCGACGTCGCGGAGGTCGTCCGGCGCCGGTTCCTGGAGGGCCAGGTCGACGTCGGCCCGATCTCGATCGACACCGAGCGGCTCGTGAACCGGGAGGGACGGGATGCGAACGTCTCGTCGATCGCGATCCGCCTCACGAGGTCCGGGTCGGCCCCGACGGGGCCGGGGGCGCCGGCGCCGGGACCGGCCCCGGGCGGCTGATCGGAGGCGGGACCGGGACGGCCCGCACGACCCACGTGCCGGCCCAGACGTCGCCGAGCCGCTGCCGCTCGGAGGTGAGCGCGATCGAGAGGGCTCCGAGCGCGCCGAGGAGCCCGATCCCGCCGAGGACGAAGATGAGGATCGTCCCCGTCGCGAGGAGTCCCGCCGGGAGGGTGACGCCGACGATCGTGAGCGAGGCGAGGCCGCTCGGCTTGAGGACGAACGAGACCGCCAGCGCTCCCCCGATGCCGAGGACCGTGAGGATGGGCAGGATCGATACGTTCCGCAGGAGCGCCGCCGGGAACGAGGGCGCCTGCATCGTCCGGTCCCGGACCGCGAGCCCGAGCGCCCGCTTTCCCGGCGACGTGCCGGTGACGGTCTCCGAGAGGACGAGGAACAGGAACGCCACCGCGACGAACCCGTAGATTGCCGCGTTGAAGCCGACGTTGGTGAGGAGGCTGACCAGGTCTCCGGGGGTCAGCACGGCGATCGCGCTCCAGACGGCGACCGCCGGCAGGGTGACGACCGCGAGGTCGACGCCAAAGGCGGCGGCCCGGCGATCGACGGTCGCGAACCGCCGCAGGCCGAGCTCCCGACCGAGGTTGACGAGCCAGCGGGCGGTGAGCCACGCCCGGAACCCCTCGCGCGAGTCGGTCGTGCCGGAGCGGGCCACCGCGTCGAGATTCGCCTGGTCGGCGACGACCCAGCCGGGGACCGGGAGTCCCTGCCAGGGTCGGTCGGCCGGCGCTTCGGGGAGGTCCAGGAGACGATGCGCCTGCCGCGCGGCCTCGCGGCTCGCCTGGTCCGCGGCCTCGAGCGAAGCCGCGAGGTCACCGCGGGCGCCGGCCCGGAACGCTAGCACGAGGAGCCCGTAGGGTCCGGGTCGGGCGACCCGGGCCGCGACATCGGCCGGGGTGAGCGGTCGTCCGAGCCCGCGATGGACGAGGTAGGCGGTGCCGAGCGCGAGCAGCCCCGAGAGGTAGACGAGATCGAGGACGCCGGCCCCGCCGATCGTGTAGAGACCCGCCGGACCGGTGCCGTAGAGCGGAGGCTGGCGCAGGAGATCGGCCCCGAGCAGCACGCCGAACGTCGTGGAGAAGTAGGCGATCGGCAGCGCGTAGCCCTCGCGACCCGGGAAGAGCCGGGGCGCGACCGCGACCGCGACGACCCCGGCGGCGATCGGAGGGAGGAGGTATTCGGGGAAGTCCTCGACGATCCCGACGCCCGGGATCGCCGACGACGCGGCGAACGTTCCCAGGAGGACGCCCGTGGTGAGCGCGATCGAGAACGCCACCACCCACGGAGCGCCGGCGGCGGGACCCGCCCGAGGGTCCCCCGCTCGGCGGGTGAGGATCGCGAACGCGACCCCGGCCGCGATGACCGCCGCGACCAGCACGAGGAGCACTTGCCCGGCCCCGGTCGATAGGCCGCCGACCGCGAAGGCGGCGGCGAGCGAGGCGGTGGCGGGCAGGACCAGCACGAGGAGGAGGGCTGCCTCGACCGTCAGCACCGCGAGGTACAGCGCCAGCGACCGTCCGAGGGGCGGCGCGGCCCGGCCGAAGCCGAGGGCGCCCACGAGGAGGGGGAAGATCGCGCCGGCGAGGCTGACCGCGACCCAGTCGTAGGAGACCGGGGCGATCGGCAGGAGGGCGAACGAGGCGAGGAGGGCGCCCGGCAAGAGGAGCCAGAACGCCCATCGGCCGAACCCGACGCTCTCGGCGAACGCGGGACGCTCCCACGCGAGGAGGAACAGGAGCGCCCAGAGCGCGGCCGGCAGCGCGAGGCCGAACGTGTTGCCGGCGATGTCGAAGGTCAGCTGGATCGGATCGACCACGCTCGGATCTCCGCGCGCTGGGCTCGCGACCTCCCACGGGCGGTGCTGCCCTTAATGCTTTGATGGCCGACGCGGCCCGACCGGTCCTCCCGTTCGCGCCCGATCGCCGCCGTTCCGCGCCACCGGCCGGACCCCGAAGGAGTCCCCGCGAACCCGCGCCGTTATGAGGTGCCCGGCCCCCTTCGGTCGGTCCACACAGGGGACAGCCGAGCGGGATGGCGACGATCGAGGAGACCGCGGTAGCGCTGGGGAACCAGTCGAGCGAGGAGTTCCGCCAGGCCGCCGAGGTCCTGGGCAAGGTCGGCCTCACGCAGTACGAGGCCCGGGCCTACATCGCGCTCGTCGCGCGCGGTGTCGGGGACGCGGCCACGCTCGCGACCGCGGCCGGGATCCCCCGCACGAGCGCCTACAAGGTCCTCGAGTCGCTCGCCGAGAAGGGCTACGCGAAGCCGACGGGCGGCAAGCCGATCCTCTTCCGGCCGACCCCGCCGCTCGACGTCGCGGAGACCCTCAAGGGCGCGATCCAGGAGGTCTTCGAGCAGCTCGCCCAGCTCCACCGGGTCGTCGCGGAGCACGGGGAGCCCCAGCTCGTCTACCTGCTCTCGGGGCGCGACAAGGTCGTCGCGAAGATCGGCGAGCTCCTCGACCAGTCGACCCGGACGTTCATCCTCACGACGCGCCAGGTCGCCGAACTGCGCGACGATCTCGGAAAGAAGATCCAGCACGCCGTCAAGCGGGGCGTCCAGGTCACCTTCGTGACCGCGCCCCTCCAGCGCGTCCCCGAGGGCGTGGAGTACGTCCCCCGGGAGAATCTCCTCGCGACCGAGGTCCTCGCGGACGGCGAGCACGCGCTCCTCGCCGCGCCCGGTCTCGAAGCGTGCGGGTTCACCGACAATCCGATCCTCACGGCGCACCTCAAGCAGTTCCTCGAGGTCGTCCTCGAGAAGGGCCCCGAGACCCCGCCCTCGTGAGCCCGGCGCGATTGAGCGGGGGATCCGCGCCGCGATCGCCGCGCGACCGGCGCCCTCCCGCGGAACGCGTGCGCGCTCGCCTCGGCCGGGTCGCGGGCCCGGTCCTCGCCGAACGGATGCCGGCGGGCTACCAGCGGCTCGGCCGCGTGCTCCTGCTCCGCCTGCCCCCCTCGCTCCGCCCGTTCTTCCCCGAGATCGGGGCCGCCTGGCGGGCCGAGCTCGGCGTCGCGACCGTCCTCGTGGTCGCCGGTCCCGTGGCCGGCGAGTTTCGGATCCCTCAGGTGGAGCGGATCGCGGGGTCCGCCACCGAGACCGAGGTCGTCGAGCACGGGGTCCGGTGGCGGTTCGACGCCGCGCGGATCATGTTCGCCGCCGGTAATCGGACCGAGCGGCGGAGGGCCGGGGAGCTCGTGCGACCGGGCGAACGCGTGCTCGACCTCTTCGCGGGGATCGGCTACTTCTCGATCCCGGCGGCGCGCACGGGCCGGGCCCGAGAGGTCGTCGCGGTCGAGAAGAACCCGGTCGCCCTCGAGTATCTCACGGCGAACGTCGCGCTCAACGGGGTCCGCGATCGCGTGCGGGTCGTGGCCGGGGACAACCGCGAGGTCGACCTGCCCGCGGGATGGGCGGACCGGGTCTTCCTCGGCTACCTTCCGAGCGCGATCCCGTGGGTCCCGGGCGCCGTGCGTCTCCTCCACCCCGCCGGTGCGTGGCTCCACATCCATACGAACGTCGAGTCCCGGGGAGGCCGGCGGCAGGCGATCGCCGAGGTCGAGTGCGCGCTCGCCGAGGCGCAGGCTCGACCCCTCGAGCCGCTCTCGGTCCGCGAGGTGAAGGCGTACGGGCCCGGCCGGACCCACGTCGTCGTCGATGCCCGCGTCTCCGGGCCGTCCGCGTGACGTCGAGTCGTCGCGCCATCCGTTCGCCGCCGGTCCGCGGGTTCAGGTCGCCCGCGCGGCCGGCGCGCGCGCCCGGAGCGCCGCGATCGCCGCGGGGAACGCCCGGGCGAACCGCTCGATGTCGGCCGGCGAGTTGGAGAACGAGACCCGCACGAAGCGATCGCCGTACTGGGCGGAAAGGTAGTTGCCCGCGCGCACGAACACCCGGTGCTGGTACAGCATCTCGCTCTGCACCGCCTCGGGCGTCAGCCCGGTCTCCCGGACGTCGATGACCATCATGTTGGCGCGCGACGGGTACACGGGGAGGGAGGTCCCCGGGACGCCCGCGACGACCTCCCGGATGCGCGCGCCGTTCGCGCGGGTCTGACGGACGACATCGCCGATCCACGCCGATTTCGTCTCCATCGCGGCCCGGGCCGCCGCCTGGGCGAGGACGTTCACGCCGAGATCGTTCGTGTTGAACCGCGCGATCGAGCGGGCGAGCTCCCCGCGGGCGAAGAACCCGCCGATCCGCATCCCGGCGAGCCCGCAGTTCTTCGAGACGGACCAGATCGTGACCGTCTCCTCGGGCGCGAACTCCGCGGCCAGCGCGTGGCCCTCGGAGAAATCGCGGTACGTCACGTCGTTCAGCAGGTAGAGGTGGTGGTCGTGCGCGAGCTCGGCGATCGCCCGGACCTCTTCGCGCGGGTAGCCCGATCCGAGCGGGTTGAGGGGATCGATCAGGAGGAGCATCTTCGTCCGCGGCCCGATCGCCTCCGCGATCCGGTCCGGGGCGAGGCGGTACGGCGGGGCATAGATGTCGAGGTTCCGGGTCCGGGCGCCGGCGAGCTCGACGAAGCGGTGGATGATGAGGTAGCTCGGGTCCGAAGCGACGACCTCGTCCCCCGGGCCGAGGAGCGCGCGCGTCGTCATGTAGAGCGCCTCGGTCCCGCCCCCGGTGAGGAACGGCCGCTCTCCGATCGCGGCGAAGTCGCGCGCGACGAGGTCGAGGAGCGCCGGGTCCCCGGTGGCGAGGGGGTAGCCCTCGTATCGCCGTTCCCGGATCGCCCGCTCGAGGGCCCGCTCGATCGGGCCGGGCGGCACGAGGTGGTTCGTGTTCTGGCTGAGCCACGCCACATCCTGCCGGTGCTCGTGCGCGAACCGGAACGCGTCGGCCGACGGGCTCGCCATCGGCTCGCGGACGGTCGGCGCCGAGCTTAACGGCTTTGGGCCGAGGGCGCCCCGGCCTCGGCGAGGAACGTCGTGACGATGCCGAGCGACTGCGGGATCGCCGCCGTCCGGGAGAATCCGGCTCCGCTGAGCGCGCTCCGGAACGCGGGGCGCGAAGGGAGCGATCGCAGGGACTCGGGGAGGTAGCGGTACGGCCCGGCGCTGTGGACCGCCGCCCCCAGCCAGGGGACGACCCGGTCGAAGTACGCGTGGAAGAGGCGAGCGAAGGTCGGAGCGACCGGCTCGGTGATCTCGAGCGTCAGGAGCGTCCCGCCCGGTCGGGTGATCCGCCGCATCTCGCGGAGTGCGGTCGGCAGGTCGGCGAGGTTGCGCGCGAGGAACGCGTTCGTCACGAGGTCGAACGACGCGTCCGCGAACGGCAGCTGCATCGCGGTGGCCCGGACGAAGCCGACCCGGCCCCGGTCGGGGGAGGTCCGGCCGGCGGCTTGCGCCTTCGCGAGCATCACGGCGGTGAAGTCGGCCGCGAGGACGCGGGCGCCGGGATAGTGGCGCGCGACGAGCCGCGCGAGCTCGCCGGTCCCGCAGCCGAGATCGAGCGCCCGCCGGACCGGGGCGCGGCCCCGGAACCGGTCGAGATCCCACAGGGCGCGGGGGCGCCACAGGTAGTCGTTGCCGAGGGAGGCGACGTGGTCGAACCACTCGTAGCGCTGGGCGATGTGCGTGAACATCGCCCGGACGTCCCGCTCGAACGTCGGGGCCGATCGGTCCGGGTACGGCGAGCCGTCCGCGGCCGTCCGGGAGGACGCCACGACCGTCCAGCCGGCACCGGCGCTTAACGGGTCGGGGGCGCCGCCGAGGGGGCGAAGCCGCGCTCGAGCGCGGCGACGAGCGCCGCGAGGTCGGGGCGACGCGCGAGCTGGCCGGCGGCCTGGATCTCCTGGACCAGCGTCCGGGCGCCCGGGTCGTCGCCCCGATCGTGCGCGAGGATCGCGAGGCGGACCCACGGCTCGAGCGCGTCGGTCCCGAGATGGAGGAGGCGGGCCTGGCGGAGCGCCTCCTGGTAGCCCGTCGCGGCGGCGTCGAACGCCCCCTCGGCGTGCGCGATCATCGCGCGAGTGAGCTCGATCTGCTGCTCCCCGAGGCGATCGCCGCTGGTCGCGAGCACCTGTTCCGCGCGCGCGAGCGCGGGTCGGGCGAGCTCCGGGCGGCCGCGGGCGGCCTCCCACTGCGCCAGGTTGAGGTGGCTGTAGCCGATCCAGATCGGCGAGCGGGAGCGCTCGGCGGCCTCGATGGCGGAAGCGATGTCCTTCAGCGAGGGCTCGAGGAGGCCGGCTTCGTGCTCGAGGACCGCCCGGTCCATCAGCACCCGGGCGCGGGCGTTGTCGTCGTCGACCTTCGCGAACAGCTCGGCCGCGTTCGCGAGCAGCTCGAGCGCGGGCTCGAGCCGCGTGGGCCCGCGCGGACTGATCGTGATCGCGACGTCGACCATCGCGTTGCCGAGCTCGGTCGGGGTCCCCTCGTGGCGGGCGATCTCGAGGGCCGCCCGGTGGTGGGTCTCGGCCTGGGCGAGGTCGCCCCGGCGCCAGTGGACCACCCCGAGGACGCGATGGGCCGCCATCAGATCGCGCCGCGTACCGACCTTTGTGAGGAGCGCCCAGGCCTCGTTCGCGAGCCCTTCCGCGCTCGCGTACTCGCCGCGGTTCGCCCGGGTGTCGGCGAGACCGAGCAGCGCGCGGCCGAGCTCGAGGTCGTGTCCCGCATGGGCCCGGGCGAGCCGCACGGCGTCCTCGAGGATCTCCTCCGACTGGCGGAAATTGCCCATCTCGCTCAGGATCCGCCCCTCGTCGGTGAGCAGGCGCATCTCCGTCCCGGGTTCGCGCTCGGGGCGCCGGCGCTCGGCCTCGAGCGCGCGGGCGAGGTGCGCGACCGCCGTCTCGAACGCGAAGGCCCGGATCGCTGTCTCGGCCGCCTCCACGTTGTACTTGACCGCACGCTCGTTGTCGCGTCCAAGGTAGAACTGCCGAGCGAGCTCGGACTCGCGCCCGCGGCTGTCCGCCTCGAGCGCCTCGCCGGCCTTCAAGTGCAGGATGCGCCGCCGGGTCTCGGTCAGGTCGGCGTAGACGCTCGTGCGGACCGTCTCGCTCACGAACTCGTAGACTTCGCGGCCCTTCTCGCGGACGAGCCCCCGCTGCACCAGGTGGTCGAGCCCTTCGGTCACCCGCTCCTCCTCGAGGCCGGCGACCGCCGAGAGATCGGCGAACGTGAACTCCTTGCCGAGGACCGCAGCGTACGTGAGGATGCGCCGGTCGGCCTCGGGGAGCGCCCGCGCGCGGGCGACCAGGATCTCGGTCACGCTCCGGCCGCCCTCGGGCGCGCCCCGACTTGTCGGACCGAGGCCGGTGGCCGCGCGAACGAGCTGCTCGATGAAGAGGGGGTTGCCCTCGGTCTGGGCGTGCCAACGGAGCACGTCCTGGCTATCGGGGGCCCGTCCTCCCAGCACCCAGCGCACGAACTCTGTGGCCTCCGGGACGGTGAGCGGCCGGATCGAGAGCGTCCGGAACTGGGGCGACCGGGCGATCGTCTCGAGAGTGGGTCGGATCCGCTGCGGATCGACCGCGCCCGCGTCGAGCGTGGCGACCACCGCCGCCCGGGCCCCCGGAAGCTCCCGCGTGAACCGCTCGAGGAACTCGAGCGACGACGGGTCCGCGAGCTCGAGGTCGTCGATCGCGATGAGCAACGGGCGATCGCGAGCGAGGCCGCGGAAGTAGTCGACGACCCGCTCGAGCAGCACCTCCCGGCCGGCGCCCAGCCCTTCGATGCCGCTCTGGCCGAACGGCGCGAGGATCCGATCGAGCTCATCCTGGGCCGCGGATTCGGCCCCGTCGGAGGGGCCCGCGATCCCGGACTCCTCCCTCGCCTCGCCGAACGGCGCGAGGAAGATCGGGAGGGGACCCGACCCTCGGTCCGGAGCGAGGGGCCGGTCCTCGTCCTCCGCGAGCGAGGCGACCAACCGGCGAACGAGCGAGAACGGCGGGGGGAGTTCCTCGGGCAGCGCCCGTCCCGTGAGCGTGCGGAACTCCCGGGCCGCCGCGCGGTCCTCGACGGCGCGGAGCAGATGCGTCTTACCGGAACCCGCCGCGCCCGTCAGGAGCAAGCCGCGACCGGTGCCGGCCGCGACCTGCTCGAGGAGCCGGTCGACCTCCTCGAGGATCTCCTCCCGGCCGAAGAGCGGCGAGGCCGCCGCGCGATCCGACGCTCGCGGGCTGGCCATCGAGAGAAAAAGCTCGGTCCGGCTTTATAATGGTCTGCCGTCCGAGGTGGCGTCCGCGGCCGCCCCCTCGTCCTCGGCCGACGTCGCGGGCGGTCCGGTCGTCGGTTCGTCCAGCTGGCGACCGAGATCTTCGAACGCCGCCGCGAGCTGTGGGCGCGCCTGCGGGAGGCCGAGGAACGCCGCGCGCCGGAACGCCTGGCGGGCGCCGTCCAGATCGCGCGTCTTGAATCGCAGCCGCGCGAGATAGAACTCGGCCTCCGACTCGTTCGCGGGGAGATTGTACTTCTGGCAGGCCTCGATCGCCTGGCCATACGCGACGCTCGCGTCGTCCCACTGCCCCTGGCGCTCCGCGATCTGGCCCCGGTTGAGCGCCACGGTCTCGTTCCCGAGGGCGTCGCTCAGTCGCTCCATCAACCGACCAGCCTGCTCATTGTCGCGCTCCGCCTCCTCGATGTCCCCGAGCGCGAGGCGCATCTCGACTCCGGAGAGGAGCGCCCGGGCGACCGAACGCGGGTCGTGGGCCCGCTCGCCGGCGTCCCGCGCCCGCTCGAGGAAGTCCAGGCCGTCCTGCGGCCGGGTCTCGCCGAGCGCGACGGCCATGTTGTGGTAGGCGCGGGCGAGCTCGACCCAGTCGCCGACCTCGCGCAGGCGCTCGACGGCCCGCTCGTACCATTCGATCGCGACGGGCCGGACCTCGGGCCCGAGCAGCGCGAACGCGTTCCCGATGTCGATCGAGAGCCGGCCCAGGAAGCGAAGGTCGCGGACCGACCCGAGCTCCTCGAGCGCGCGCATGTTCTCGTCGAGCGCGTCCCGGTACGCGCCCCGCTGAAAGTCGAGACGGCCGAGCACGCGGAACGTTTGGGCGACCCCGAGACGGTCGCGGACCTTCTCGAACAGCTCTTGCGCGGCGAGCGCCCCCCGCTGGGCCCCGGCCTCGTCGAGATTCTCGCGGGCGATCTCCGCGCGAGCGAGCAGGAGGTACGCCCGGATCCGCGGCTCGTCGGTCCCGAGCCGTTCCAGCGCCTCGCCGTACGACCGGTCCGCCTCGGTGAACTTCCCCATCGAGTAGTAGAGGTCGCCCAGCGCCTCCGCGACCTCGGCGCGCTCCCGCCGGCGATCGCCCGGCAGGGTGGAGAGGTCGACGAGCACGCGTTCGAAGTGGTGGGCCGCCGCTTCCGGCTCGCCCGACGCCCTCGCCTGTTCCGCCGCGCGCCGGTTGTACCGGTACGACTTCTCGGGCACCTTCCCGAGGAAGAAGTGGCGGCCGAGCTCCTCCAGCACGGTGGGGGGCGGGTCCGGATACATCTGCTCGAGGACCTCCGCGATCTTGCGGTGGAGGACACGGAGCCGGCTCTCTGTGAGCGAACGGTACGTCCGCGCCCGGACCTCCTCCTCCACGAACGCGAACTTTTCCCCGCCCGGGCGCTCGCGCAAAAGGCCCAGGTGCACGAGCCGCTCGACCTGCTCGGAGAGCGGCTCTTCCGGGACGCCCATCGCGGCGACCAAGAGCGGGAACTCGAACTCGGGGCCGATGGCACTGGCGTACGCGAGGATGCGGTGCTGCTCGGGCGTCAGCCCGGCGTTCGGGGCGGCGGACTCCCTCTCGTCCGGGCGCGACCGATCGGGGCGGCCGGCCATCTCGGAGATTGATGCACCTGTGGGGGTTAAACGTAACCGCCGCGGCGCACCCCGACGAGTCGCTCGGTGCGCCGTCGTCCGCCCGTTCCCCGCAAGGGTTAACTAGCGCCCCCCAGGTCGCCGGGCTCCCATGGCGGCCCCGGACGACACGGTCCCTGCGCCTCCCCGGCTCGCGGACCTCTCGGTCAGCCGCCAGGTCACCTTCTGGGCGTTCGCCGCCCTCGTGGTCCTCGCGGTCGCCTTCTACGTCTGGTGGGGCGTCTCGTTCGATGTCTGGCTCGACAACGGCGTCTACGCCGTCACGATCACGCTGCTCTTGTTCGGACTCGCGGGGATGTGGCTGATGCTGCCCAACCCGCCCGCGCCGACCGCCCCGGTGCGCTGAACCGGTTACAACGGCTGGCCCGCGACCGCCCAGCGGACCCCATCGCTCCCGGCACACGCGATGCACGCCGTCGGGGTCCCCGGGTCGAGGGGGAGCCCATCTTCGGGGACTCCCAGGAGCGCGCCATCGATCGCCGTCTCGATGCGATGGCCGCACTCTTCGCTCCCGCACCATCCCACGAGGTACACGTGCTCGGCCTTCGCGAGCTCTTCGAGCGACCGCGCGACCGCGAACGAGGCTTGGAACGCCGAGCGCGCCCGCTCGCCGAGGGCGCGATCGAACTCGGCCAAGCGCGCGGTCACGTCGACCGCAGCCGTGTCGAAGGCGACCCGACCCTTGCGGCCGAGCCGATCGACCGAACTCGCGACCCGGCTCTCCGCCTCTCGGCGACCGACCTCGAGGCGAAGGGGCGCCCCGCGCAGCTCCCAGTGGTAGTACTTCGCCCCGGGCCGTTCCTCGCCCGCATCCAGGCGGACGCGCCGGCCCGCGCGCCGCAACCGGTCGGCGAGCTCGTCCGCCGCGCCGAGGACCGCGACCCGCGTCTCGGCGCTCGGGATCGGCACGATGACGACGTCGTACGGCGCGATCGAGGAGGGGAAGATCACGCCCTTCGCGTCCCCGTGAACCGCGACGATCGCCCCGAGCAGACGTTCCGAGAGCCCGAACGTCGTCTGGTGGACGAGCCGCTGGGTGCCCTCCGTGTCTTCGTAGCGGATCCCGTACGGACCCGAGAAGTTCTCCCGGTAGTGGTGCACGCTGCCGATCTGGAGCGTGCGCGCCCCCCCGACCGGGATGTCGAAGGCGATCGAATAGAACGCTCCGGGGAACTTATCCCACTCCGGCCGACGGATCGATAGGTACGGGAGCCCGAACGTCTCGGCCATCCGCCGGAACGCCGCCAGGTTCGAGCGGACGCGGTCGGTCGCGGTCGCCTCGTTCGTCTGGCACGTGTGCTCTTCGAAGAAGTGGATCTCGCGCACCCGGAGGAACGGCCGGGTGGTCTTCGTCTCGTAGCGGAACGTATTGACGATCTGGTAGATGTTCAGCGGCAGGTCCCGGTGCGAGCGCACCCAGAGGGCGAAGACCGGGTAGATCGCGGTCTCGCTCGTCGGCCGGAGCGCGAGCGCGACATCGAGCTCGCTCAGGCCCCCCTTCGTGACCCAGTAGACCTGCGCATCGAAGCCTTTGATGTGCTCCTTCTCCTTCGCGAACTCGTTCTCGGGGATCAGCGCGGGGAACTCGACCGGCTCCGAGCCGGTCGCCTCGATCTCGCGCACGAGGACGGCGTCGAGCTGGCGCCGCGCGAGGAACCCGTACCGCGTCCAGATGTTGAGCCCCTTCACGCCGTAGCGCTTGTCGGTGAGATCCGCCGCCTCGACGACGGCGAGGTACCAGTCGACGAAGTTGGTCCGCCGGTCCGGGAGATCCACCATGGGGCTGCCCGAACGGGAGGGTCGGGGGTATAAGGAAGGTTCCGGGACCGGCCTCCGATGGCCCGGGACTTCGCAGTTCGACGTTCGTCCCGGGCGGTCCGATACCGGGTGCCCGGGGCGGCTCGGACCCGGCTCGACTCGGCCGTCGCGTACCCCATAGCGGCGCGAAGCTCCACGCAGCTCATGGTCCGCGTCCGTCCCTATACGCCGAACGACCGACCCTTCGTGCTCGGCCTCGCTCCGAGACTCACGGTCGGGATCCCCGCGTGGAGGGACGCGCGGCTCATGCGGGCGACCGCTGAGCGGTGGATCGATCAGAGCATCGCGCGACGGGGGGAGGCGGCCGAGGTGTTCGTCGCCGAGGACGACGAGTCGGCGCCGCTGGGCTTCGCCTCCGTCGCGGACGAGGTCCACTTCACGGGAGTCACCCAGGCGTACATCGGGGAGCTGGTCGTCCGCGAGGAAGCGGAGGGTCATGGGGTCGGCACGGCGCTCGTCGACGCGTGCGAAGCGTGGGCCCGCCGGCGGGGCCACCGGTGGCTCGCGCTCGCGACCGGCGCGGCGAACGCGCGCGCCCTCGCGTTCTACCGGCGCCGAGGATTCTCCGACGAGGACGTGAAGCTGGTCAAGCTCCTCGACGGACCGGCCCCGCCGGCCCAGGGCGCACCGCGGTAGAGGTGGGCCGAGCGAGCGACGGTCGGCACCGCGCCCGACGTTCCGAGGTCGTCCCGGACCTCGTAAAACCCCGCGAGACGATCCCCGCAGCGGAGCCGTTAAGCCAAGATAGGACCATACAACTCGGGCCATGCGGCTCGTCGTCTGCATCGACCGCGACGACGACCTCGGGCGTAAGGCCGGCGTGACCGGACCCGTCGTGGGCCGGTCGGCAGTGCTCGACGCCGCGGTCCGCCTCGGCACGGTGGATCCCGAGGACTCCGACCTCAACGCGATGCTTGCCGCGGTGAATCTCCTCGATGAGCTGCGGGGGGCCGGGGAGGAATGGGAGGTCTGCGTGCTCACCGGCTCGCCGAAGGTCGGCGTGCTCTCCGACCGACGGGTCGCGGACCAGTTCGACCAGGTCCTCGCTCGGGTCCGCGCGACGTCGGCCTACCTCGTGAGCGACGGGGCCGAGGACGAGTTCCTCTTCCCGATCCTCGCGTCCCGGGTGCGCGTCGACGGGGTCCGTCGAGTCTTCGTCCGCCAGAGCGCGAGCATCGAGTCGACATACTACACGCTGGTCCGGGCGTTCAAGGATCCGAAGCTCCGGGCGAAGACGATCCTTCCGTTCGCGCTCGTCCTGCTCATCCTGGGTCTCGCCGCGGCCGGGGGCGTCCTGATCTGGGGCATCATCGGGCTCGCGATCGTGCTCGGCGTCTACCTGATCCTGTGGACGTTCGACGTCGACGAAGCGGTCATCGAATCCGTCCAGTCGGCCTCGACCGACCTGCGGCAGGGCTCGGTCGCGTTCGGTTTCGGCCTCTTCTCGATCGCGCTCGTCGGCGTGGGGTTCCTGAAGGGCTACAACACGTTCGTCGGCAGCACCTACCCGACGGTCCTCGACAAGAGCCTGGTCTTCCTCGAGGCGGGCCTCATCTGGTGGATCGCCGGCGCGATCGTCTGGGAGAGCGGCCGCGCGATCCGGCGGGCGTTCTATCGGGGCCGGTTCCCGCTCTCGTTCGTCGTCGCGACGACCTCGATCGTCGGGGTCGGTTTCGTGAGCTACGGGATCGTGTTCCTCGTCCGGTACCTCCAGGGGATCACCCCGGCGACCCAGTTGCCGTTCCTCATCGGTCTCATCGCGACGGGCTTCGGCCTCGGCATCGGGGCCGGCGCTCTCCAGCAGTACTTCAAGCTGGTCGCCCGGCGGAGCGCCGCCGAGGCCGCGGAGTCGGGCTAGGCCGCGGGCGCGCCTCGCTCGATCAGTCGAGCGGGACGAGCCGGGCGACGCGTTCGAGGTCGGCGCGGCTCACGTCGAGCCCCGAGCGGTCGAGGAGGGTCGTGCGGACCGCGTCGATCCCGGGGCCGAGCTCCCGAGCCCGCGCGGCGAGCGTGGCGAGATCCTCCCAATAGTTCCAGGGAAAGACGACCCAGACCCACGCCGCCCGGGGGATCTCCTCCGCGTAGTACGTCGGGACGAACTTCGAATGGGAGATGTGGAGGAACGTCGCGCTCTCGAGCCGCGCCGGCCCGGCGGCGCGCACGTGGTCCTCCGCCAGCGCGAGGCTCTCGCCCGTGTCGGTGATGTCGTCGACCACGAGGACCGCACGCCCGGCGACCGATCCGCTCAGCCCCTCGGTGAGCTCGGCCTTGCCGCTGGGGGTCGCGGTCACGCCCCAGTGGCGCGCGCGCAGCGAGAGGAGGTGGTGGACACCGAGGCGGTCGCAGAGGAGGCGGGAAGGCACCCAGCCGCCCCGCGTCAGGCCGACGATCGTCTCGGGGACGGCCCCGGCCGCGCGGATCCGCTCGGCGAGCCGATCGGCCCAGGCGTCGATGTCGGCCCAGCCGACGCGCCGGCAGCGGGGGAGGTCGACCATCCCGACGCGGCCGGTCCCCGTCGGCTCCTCGCGGCGCGTGCGCCTACGGGTAGATCCCGCGGATCCGCATCGCGTCGACGACCCGCTGGATCGCGACGACGTACGCCGCAGTGCGGTGATGGACCTTGCGCTCCGTCGCGACCTTGTGGACATCGCCGTACGAGCGCACCATGACCTGCTCGAGGCGCTGGTTGACCTCCGCGAGCGGCCAGTAGTAGCCCTGGATGTCCTGCGCCCACTCGAAGTAGCTCACCGTGACGCCCCCCGCGTTCGCGAGGATGTCGGGCAGCACGACGACCTTCTTCTGGAACAGGATCTCGTCCGCCTCGGGGACCGTCGGTCCGTTCGCCGCCTCGCCGATGATCTTCGCCGAGATCCGATCGGCGTTCTTCGCCGTGATCTGGTTCTCCAGCGCCGCCGGGATCAGGATGTCGGCCTTCGTCTCGAGGACGTCCTCGTTGGAGATCGCCTTCGCGCCGGGGAAACCGACGACCGATCCGGTCTTCTTCTTGTGCTCCTCGACCGCGTGGGGGTTGAATCCGTCCGCCTTGTAGATGCCCCCCTTCGAGTCCGAGACCGCGACGATCTTCGCGCCCTGCTCGTCGTAGAGGATGTTCGCCGCGACGCTTCCCGCGTTCCCGAACCCCTGGACCGCGACCGTGCCGCCCTTGACCCGGACGCCGACGTCCTTCGCCGCCTCGCGGACCACGTACGCGCAGCCGCGCCCCGTCGCCTCGCCGCGACCTTCGCTGCCGCCGAGGCTGATCGGCTTGCCGGTGACCACCCCGGGCACCGAGTAGCCCTTCTGCATCGAGTACGTGTCCATGATCCAGGCCATCGTCTGGCTGTCCGTGTAGACGTCCGGGGCCGGGATGTCGATCTCGGGTCCGATGATCGAGGAGATCTCGCTCGCGAAGCGCCGCGTGAGGCGCTCCAGTTCGCCCGTCGACATGTGCTTCGGATCGCAGATCACGCCGCCCTTCGCCCCGCCGTACGGGATGTTGACGGTCGCGCATTTCCACGTCATCCACGCGGCGAGCGCCCGCACCTCGTCCAGCGTGACCTGCGGGTGGTAGCGGATCCCGCCCTTGCACGGTCCGCGGGCCATGTTGTACTGCACCCGGTGGCCCGTGAAGACCCGGGACGACCCGTCGTCCAACCGCACCGGGAAGTTCACCGTGAGCTCGCGCTTCGGGTGCTTCAGGATCTCCCGGACCCCGCCGTTGATCCCGAGCATGTCGGCCACGATGTCGACCTGTCGCTTCGCCGTCTCAAAGGGATTGATGGAAGATTCGCTCTTGGGCATACCCACACCTCTGGGCGCTCCTCGCGACGGGGCCTCGCTACTTGAATCCTCCGTCAAGTGTGCGAGGGTTCGGCACGGTTCTACCGCCGAGGGCGGGCCTCCCGGGTTCGCTCACCGGGACCGAGCGCGCTCGAACGGCCGCCAGCCCGTACGGGGCATCGGGACGCGACCGTCCGGGGCGTCGAGCCACGCCCCCGAGCCCCGCTCCAGCCGGCCGATCCGCTGGAGCGAGCCGCCCACCCGGCGCACGGCCCGCGCGGCGCTCGGATAGCGGGCCGGGGGGAGGGCCGCCAAGAGCTCGTAGTCGCCGCCGTAGAACGCGATCGCCCACCGCTCGGCTCTCGAACGACTCGGGCTTTGGACCCCCCGGGCGAGCGGCAGGAGCCGTTCCTCCACGACGACACGGATCCCGCTCGCGTCGGCCAGCAGACGGGCGGACTCGGCCAGCCCGTCCGAAGTATCGAGCATCGCGTGGGCCCAGGGTGCGAGCGCGCGTCCCTCGCGCACCCGCGGGCGGACGTCGAGGAGCGATGCGAGCACGGCGAGTCCCGGGCGGGGGGCCCGCGCCAGCCGGGCCGCCGCGAGCCCACCGCGGCCCACGGTTCCGGTCGTGACGAGGACGTCCCCAACGCGCGCCCCGGTACGGGGAGCGAGCTGTCCAGCCGTGCCCCATCCGAGCGCGGCGCTCACGATCGTTCGGGTGGGACCGGGTTTGGTGTCGCCGCCGACGACGGTCGCGCCGTGCGCCCGGGCCATCCGCTCGGCCCCCCGGACGAGGGAGCGCACCCAGCCGGCCCGCGTTCCCGGTGGGACGATGATCGCGAGGAGGACGGCCGCGGGCCGGGCGCCCTTCGCGGCGAGGTCCGAGAGGCTCACGGCGACCGCCGCTGCGCCGATGCGTTCGGGCGGAGAGTCGCGGAGGAAATGGGTACCTTCGATGAGGGAGTCGGTCGTCAACACCGCGATCCGGCCCCGGCGGCTCGGGAGGGCGGCCGCGTCATCGCCCAGCGGGAGCGCCCCCGATCGACCCGCGGGGAGGTGACGCGCGAGCCACTCGTGGAACGCACGCTCGCGGATGGGTGCCGCTGCCCCCGTCCTCATCGCGGGGTCACTTGTACGGGAGGAACTCCCGGCCCAGGAGCTCGCGGCCCAGGATGATGCGCATGATGTTGAGGCCTCCTTCCGCTCCGACGAGATACGACATGATGCCGCGCAGGCCGCGCTCGAGTCCGACGTCGGTCGTGTACCCCGCGGCCCCGAACCACATCATGACGCGCTTCACGCACTCGAAGGCCAGCGGTGGGGCCGTGAGCTTCACGGCCGCGACGGCCCGGTCGACCTCGCTGCGGTGCGCGGTGTCTCCCTTCAGGGTGTACGTATCGAGGAGCCAGGCAGCCCGACGGCACTGCCACTTGACCGCCTCCACCTGCGTCCAGAGATCGACGAGCTCGAACTGGATCCCCTCGAACTTTCCGAGAGGCTGGCCGAAGGCCGGTCGTTCCCGGATATAGGCCATGCCGGTCTCGAGCGCGCGCTCGGCCGCGCCGACGCACGCGGCCGCGACGAACGTGCGCGCGATCCGGAACCCCTCCATCGCGCACTCGAATCCCTTGCTCTCGGCTCCGACGAGGTACTTCTCCGGGACCCGGGCGTCCTGGTACGTGAGGCTACCGGTCGAGATCCCCATCCGTCCCATGTTGTGGAACCGCTGGGTCGAGATCCCGTCCGTCCGCGTGGGGACGTACAGGAAGTTGAACCCGCCGGCCGCCCCCTTCGTCAGCGTGAGATGGCCCCCCCCGAGGGACCGCGCCTCCTCCACGCCCGAGATGAACGACTTCTCGCCGCGGAGGACGAAGGCCGCTCCGTCCCGCCGGGAGGTCGTCCGCATCGCCGCGAGATCGCTGCCGCCGGTGGGCTCCGTCGTCGCGATCCCGAGGAACGCCTTGCCCGCGCAGACCGGGGGCAGAACTTCCGTCCGGGTCTCCTCCGTTCCGAATCGCGCGAGCAGGTGACCCCAGCCGGCTTCTAGGAGAAAGAAGACCGCGGTGGCCATCGAGGAGTCCCCGCGGCCGATCTCCTCCGCGGCGAGCTCCGTGAGCACCGCCGACGCGCCGATCCCTCCGTACCGTTCGGGGACCGGCATCGCGAGGAGACCGAGCTCGGCCATCCCGGCCAGTACGGACGCGGGGATCGCCCCCCGGTTGTCGATCTCCGCCTCGTTCGGGCGCAGCACGCGGTCGCCGAACCGACGCACCGCGCTCTGGAACGCCTCCTCTTCGTCCGAAAGACGGAACTCCATGCAGGTCCGCGGAGAACGTCCGGCGAGGGACATAACGGCAGCGCGTTGTCGGCGGATCGGTGGCCCCGTCCGAACGCCTTTAACCTCGGACGGCTCAAACCGGTCGACGATGGGCGCTCGCGTTCGCGTCGCGGTCAATGGCTACGGCACGATCGGTAAGCGGGTGGCCGACGCGATCGCCCGGCAGCCCGACCTGGAGCTCGTCGGGGTCACCAAGACCCGCCCGAGCTTCGAGGCTCGCCGGGCCCAAGCGCAGGGCTACCCGCTCTACGTCGCGGGCACCGGCGAGCCCTCCGAGTTCGAGGCGGACGGTCTCCGCGTCGCCGGACGGCTCGTGGACCTGCTCCCCAAGGTCGACGTCGTGATCGACGCGTCGCCCGACAAGGTCGGCAAGGAGAACCAGAAGCTCTACGCGGCGGCCGGAGTCCGCGCGATCTACCAAGGCGGGGAGAAGCGCGACATCGCCGACGCGTCGTTCAACGCGCTCGGCAATTACGAGGCGGGTCGCGGGAAGCGATCGCTCCGGGTCGTCTCGTGCAATACCACCGGGCTCGCGCGGGCCGTCGCCGTGCTCCGGGCGGGGTGGGGGGTCGACGCGTGGGAGGCGACGCTCGTTCGCCGGGCCGCGGACCCTGCGGAGTCGAAGAAGGGGCCGATCAACGGGATCGTCCCCTCCTTCCAGCTGCCGTCGCACCACGGACCCGACGTTCAGACGATCTTCCCCGATCTCCCGATCGCCACGACCGCGGTCGTCGTCCCGACGACCCTGATGCACGTCCACGTCAACCACGTCCGGCTCGCGCGCGCGCCGAGCGGGGCGGCGGAGGTCCTCGCGCGATTCCGGGCGACGCCCCGGTTCCACGTCTTCGCGCCGTGGGAGCACGTGAACGGCACCCCGGAGGTGATGGAGTACGCCCGGGACCGGGGCCTCGGGTTCAACGACATGATGGAGAACGTGATCTGGGAGGAGGGGGTCAAGCTCGAGAGCCGGGACCTCTACTTCTTCCAGGCG
>JASHUJ010000147.1 GCA_030040035.1 Thermoplasmata archaeon | reverse complement strand
GTAGCGGGGCAGCCCGTGGTCGTGGTGCATGTACGCGATCGAGTACAGCATCACGAGGAACCCGACGATCGTCACGACGAGGAGCATCAGGGCCGAGATCGGATCGACGAGCGTCCCCGCGACGAGCGAGAGACCGTTCGGGAACGCGCCCGGGGCCGGGGCGAGATGGAGCCAGGTGTACTGGACGTTCGTGAAGGTGCCGGGGCTGAGCATCTCCCCCACCCCGATCAGCACGCCAAAGACCATCGCGAGCCCGGCGAGGGCGACCGCCACCCACCCGCCCCACTCGAGGCGCCGAAGGCGCGTCCCCGCGAGGCCGACCCCGACGAACGAGAGCACGTAGCAGAGCGGGACGAGGAACGCCCAGGCGAAGAGCGCGTCGAGCGAGGCCGTGCGTTCCCCCTCCCTAGAGCTTCAACTCCGTGGCGCGCGCGACGTTGATCGTCCCCTTGAGACGGTTGAGCGCGAGGACGATCCCGAGGCCGACCGCGACCTCGGTCGCCGCGAATCCGATCACGACGACGGCGATCGCCTGCCCGGTGAGCCCCCCGGGTCCGTGCGCAAACGCGGCGAAGTAGACGAAGTTCAGGATCGCGGCGTTCATCGCGATCTCGATCGCGATCAGGAGGAGGATGAAGTTGCGGCGCGTGAGGATGCCGAAGACGCCGACGGCGAGCAGCGAGGCGGACAGCGCGACGAACCCGATCTCGCTGAGCGCGGTCACTCGCGACCCTCCCGGACCAGGTAGATCGCCCCGCCCACCGCGGCGAGCATGATGAGACCGAGCAGGAGCAGCCAGGGACCGTTGACGTTGAAGAGGTTGGTCGAGAGCGCCGCGGGGTCGTACGACGTGATCGGTACCTCGCCCTGCGGGAACTCGCCGAGCGCCGCGACGAGGAAGATGAACGTGACGACGGCGAGCCCGAAGGCGACCGGCCCGATCCCGGTCGCCGCTTCGCGCGAGAAGATCCGCTTGCGCGTCGTCATGATCCCGAAGAGGAGCAGGATCGTCACCGCCCCCGCGTAGACGCCGAGCTGCAGGACCCCCAGGAACGGCGCGTTCAGGAGGAAGTAGATCGCCGAGAGATCGACGAAGAAGATCGCGATCCACAGGATCGTGTGGACCAGCTCGCGGACGAGCAGGGCCGCGCTCGCGGTCGCGACGGCGATCAGCGCGAGCAGGACGAACGCGATCTCGGCGAGGCTCACTTCCGCGTCCCCCAGAACAGGCACTCCTTCGGGCAGACGCTGATGCACGTTCCGCAGCGGACGCAGTCGGAGTCGTTGACGACGGGCTCCTTCCAGATCCGGCGGGGGAGCTTCTCGCCCGGCTTCGCCTCGGGCTTCGCGACGTCCAGCATCGTGATGCAGCCCGTCGGGCAGTCCCGCGCGCAGGCGTTGCAGCCGATGCAGAGCGGCGGGTCGAGCAGGATCGCGTCCTCGTTCGCCGGGCGCGCGAGCCGGATCGGGTTCATCGGGAGCTTCGAACGGAAGACGGCGAAGAGCTTCTCCGGCGAGTAGACCATCTCGCTGCGCTTCGGGGTCGAGAGCTCGTAGCGCGTCGTCATCGTGAGGCAGCCCTCGGGGCAAGCGTCCGAGCAGAACCCGCAGTAGCTGCACTTGCCGTAGTCGATCTGCGGGCACTTCTTCGGATGCTTCGGGTCCCCGCCCGGCACGGTGACCATGTCGATGCAGATGTCCGGGCACGAGAACGCGCACAGGTTGCAGCTGATGCAGGTCGCGATGTTCAGCGCGTGGACCCCGCGGTAGTTGTCCCACACGCGGCCGACGCCGAACGGTTTGCCGGACGCGACCTCGAGCCGGTCGCGGAACTGGGGATCCTCGAGCCGCTCGTACGGGTAGACGATCGTCGACGGGCGGAACAGGCTCTTCGTGAACTGTCGGGCCGCGGTCGCCATCGGTCGCGCGACCCAGAGGATCGGGTTGTCGCGGGGCTTCTCGTCGCTCGCGTCGGGTGTCGCCATTTCACCGTCCTCCGACTAGCCCCCCACGGACGGGAGGCAACCGAACACCGGCAGGCACTTCACGATGACGAGCGCGGCGGCCAGGAACACCGCGAGCAGGCTCAGCGGGATCATCCGGTTCCAGCCCACCCGCAAGAGCTGGTCGGTCCGCACGCGGGGGAGCGAGGCGCGGATCCAGACGAAGACCCCGAAGACGAGGTAGGTCTTGATCATGAACCAGACGATCCCCGCGAGCGGGAACGAGGTCGCGGCGCTCGGGACCCACGAGGGCATCGTCCAGCCGCCGAGGAAGAGGAGCACGACCAGGATGCTCCCGACGAGCGCGCGGAGGTAGTCGGCGAGCATGAAGAAGGCGAAGAGCATGCCGCCGTACTCGGTGTTCCACCCCTCGACGAGCTCGGCCTCGGCTTCGGGCAGATCGAACGGGATCCGCTCCATCTCGGCGAGCATCGCGGCGACGAAGACGATCAGCGCGAGGACGAGCGGTCCCCAGTACCAGTAGTTCTGCTGCTCGGTGACGATCGTCGTCAGGCTGAAGCTCCCCGAGACGATCACGACCGCCACCACCGCGAGCAGGAGCGGCACTTCGTAGGCGATCATCTGGGCGGCCGAGCGCATACCGCCCATCAGCGAGTACTTGTTGTTGCTCGACCAGGCGCTCACGAAGATGAACAGCGGAGCGAACGAGAAGATCGCCAGCGCGAGCAGGAGGCTGAGCGGCAGCGCACCCGAGTTCCACCCGGTCGAGATCGGAAGGATCCCGAAGATGACCATCGAGGTCACCATGTACGCGGTCGGCCCGGTCAAGAAGCCGAGCGGATCGGCCTCGCGCGGACGGACCGTGTCCTTGCGGAACAGCTTGAAGCCGTCGGCGAAATTCTGGAGCAGTCCCGCGTAGCCGACGTGCATGGCACCCCGCCGGTCCATGAATCGACCGAGGAGCTTGCGCTCCCACCAGATCAGGAGGATCGTGTTGAGCATGCTCGCCGCGAGGAGGATCACGCCGAAGATCAGGACCGAGAGCCCGGTGACGACGTCGGCGCTCGTGATCGCGGCGCGGGCGCCGCCCGGCAGGATCGAGCCGAGGGCGCCGAGCAGCACGCTCGCGAGGTCGTAGGAAACCGAGTAGAGGGTGATCGTCGACACGGGCCGCTTCTCCCCTAGCGATCGACCTCGCCCACGCAGACGTCGACGCTACCCATGATCGGGGGGATGTCCGCGACGTGGTACCCCACGAGGTACTGCCGCGCGGCGCTGATGTTCGCGAACACCGGGGAACGGAACTTCACGCGGTACGGGTGCTCGCCGCCCTCGTTCACGACGTAGGCCTGCGCCTCGCCATGCGGTTCCTCGACCGCCGAGAAGCCGACGCCCTTCGGGTAGTTGCGCTTCAGCAGGTAGCCTTCCTTGCCGACCGGGGCGTACGGCGCACCCAGCCAGCGCGGCAAGCGATCGGCAAGGACCGGGCCCGGATGCCGGTCCAGCCAGTCGAGGACCTGCCGGAGGAGGCGCACCGACTGCCGCATCTCCTCCATTCGCACGAGGTAGCGGCCGGTCACGTCCGCGCTGTCCGCGAGCGCGACGTCGAACTCGAGCTGGTCGTAGACCGCGTACGGTCGGTCCTTGCGGAGGTCGCGCTTCTGGCCGGCCGAACGGAGCATCGGTCCGGTGACCCCGTGCGTCACGCAGTCGGTCGCCTTCAGGGTCCCGAGATCGTCGCACCGCTTGCGAAAGATGTCCGAGCCGAGGCACAGCTGGTCGTACTCGACGAACCGGTCGGTCAGCCAATCGAGCACCTTGCGCGCATGGTCCGTGAACCCCGGCGGCAGGTCGCTGCGCACCCCGCCGACGCGCATGTACTCGTAGGTCATGCGCGCGCCGGTGTAGCTCTGGAACAGGTCGAGGACGAGGTCTCGATCCCGCATTCCGTAGAGGAACGGGCTCATCAGGCCGAGATCCTGGACGAACGCGGCGTACCACATCAGGTGCGAGGCGATCCGCTGGAACTCGTCGCAGAGGACGCGGAGGTACTGCGCCCGTTCGGGCGGCTCGAGGTGGAGCGCCTCTTCCGAGGCGATGATGTAGAGGTGCTCCCACGCGAACCCGGCGACGTAGCAGCACCGGTCCATCAGGGTGATGACCTCGTTGTAGTGCCGGTCCTCGCTGATCTTCTCGATCCCCCGATGGAGGTAGCCCATCTCGGGATCGACGTCGACGATCATCTCCCCGTCGATCAGGACGCGGAGGTTCCAGAGGCCGTGCGTCATGGGGTGCTGGGGCCCCATGTTGATCCACATCTCAGACATGGCGCGTCTTCACCTCCAGCTCTTCGGGCTCGTGCAGCTTGAACGACCGAAGCAGCGGTCGGAACTCGTAGCCGTCCGGCGTCAGGAGATGCCGCAGGTCCGGGTGGTGGTCGAACTCGATCCCGACCAGCTCCCATGCCTCGCGCTCGTGCCAGTTGGCGCTCGGCCAGATCCCGCTCGCGGACTCGACGTGGGGGTCGTCCGCCGGAACGTCCGTCGACAGAAAGAGATACTCGCGCCGGTCGTCCGACCAGACGACGTAGAACACCTCGCGGTGATCGGTCCAGTCGATCCCCCCGACCATCGACAGGTGCCGGAACCCGAGCGAGTCCCGAACGGCCCGGAACAGATCGAGCGCGCCGGAACGTTCGAACCGGATCCGCCCGGCGCTCCGGGGGAACGCCTCGACGCCGAGCAACCGGTCCCCGAGCACGGGGCCGAGCGCCGCTGTGAGGTCGACCGGCTCCATCCCCACCTTTTCCTGAGGCTGATCCCGGGGCGACGCCGGGTCTACTCCTTCCGCTCGCGGATCAGCTTCTCCAGCTCGAGGATCCCGTCCAGCATCGCCTCGGGTCGCGGCGGGCAGCCGGCGATGTACACGTCGACCGGGACGAGCTTGTCGACCCCCGGCACGACCGAGTAGGCCGTCCGGAAGGGGCCCCCGCCGGTCGCACAGTTCCCCATCGCGATCACCCACTTCGGCTCCGGCATCTGCTCGTACAGCGTGATCAGCTTGTGCGCGACCTTCCAGGTCACGGTGCCGTTGACGATCATCACATCGCACTGGCGCGGCGAGGAGCGCGGTACGACGCCGAACCGCTCGGCGTCCCACCGGGCGCCGAACGCCGCCGCGAACTCGATCGCGCAGCACGCGAGCCCCCAGTGCAGGGGGAACAACGAATTGCGGCCGGCCCAGTTGAAGACCGGTCGCACGACCTTGGTCTGGCCCTGCTCGACGATCAACGATCCGAGGGCTTCCTTGGCCGCCGGGATGAATTCCTTCGAGCGCAGGGTCTCGATCTCGATGAACGGCACGGCCGGCTGATCGACCATCGGGAGTGGCGCGGGCGACTCGAGCGTCGCCCCGGGCGGCACGACGGGGCGGGTGGCCGGCGCACTCGAGGCCGGGGCGCTCATACCACCCACTTCTTCTCCCCGCTGAGTGCGTAGTAGATCCCGGTGATCGCGAGCGCGGTTAAGCCGGCCGCGATGAAGACGGGGTACCAGCTCGAGTTCACCCCGCGGAACGTGAGGCCCCAGAGGGCGAGGATGAACCCGAGCACGTCCACGGCCACGAAGATGATCGCGAACGTGTAGTGCTGGGTCGGGAAGTCGATCTGCGCCTCGCCTTCCGCTTCCTCCCCGCACTCGTACGTCGTGAGCTGGAGGTACGACTGGCGACGCTTGGCGCCGAGCATGTGGTTCGCGATGAGCGAACCCGCGCCGAACGCACCCGCGATCAGAGCGAACACGAGGAACGTGACGACTCCCGCCTCCATCGGTCCCACTCCCCGCTCGCCGAGTACGTACGTTGGACCCCCGGCGGCTATTTAACGGAAGCCCGCACGCGGCGCGCCGCGTCCGTCCCAATCCCGGGAACGACCGGATCGTCGGGAAGTCGTTATCCGAAAACCGAGGGTCGCGCCCGCCATCATGCGACCCGAGTCGTTCCGCTCGCCCGTCGAGCTCAAGGGGGCTCACGTCCGCTTAGTACCCCTCCAGCCGAGCCATGCGGAGGCGCTCGCGTCGGTCTGGGCGAACCCCGACGTGCATCGCTATCTGATCGGTCTCGTGCCGGGCCCCGACCGCACGGACCTTCACCCGCTCGTCGACTATCTGTTGACCCTCCAGGCTCGCGGGACCGACCTCGCGTTCACTACGATCCGGACGTCGGACGGGCGGCCGATCGGGATGACGCGCTACCTGCACATCGACCGCCCGAACGATGCGGTCGAGATCGGAGGGACATGGCTGGACCCGAGCTGCTGGCGCACGCCTTGCAACACCGAGTCGAAATTGCTCCTCCTGCGCCACGCCTTCGAGACCGAAGGCGTGCATCGCGTCTGCCTTCAGACCGATGCCCGGAACGAGCGCTCGCAAGCGGCGATCGCCCGGATCGGGGCGCGGCGCGAGGCCGTGCTCCGGGACGACCGACGCCTGGCCGAGAACGGGTTCCGGAGCTCCGTGTTCTTCCGAATCCTGCGCCGCGATTGGCCGGCGATCGAGCGCGCGCTCACCGCGAAGCTGGAGCGGCCCCCGGCCGAGACCGGTCCGCTCCCCGTCGAAGCACGGCGCGACCCGGCGGTCGCCAAAGCGATCGCGCCCTGGCCCGAGCCCGAGCGCCGACTGCCGGAGATCCAGCTCCGTCCGCCCGTGACGCTCAACGGGCGGTATGTGGCGCTCGTCCCGCTCGACCGCTCCCAGATCCCGGGCCTTGCGCACGCGGGACGGGATCCCGAGATCTGGCGCTGGCTCCGCATCCCGCCCGGCCGCGACGCCCGCGAGATGACGGTCCTGGTCGACGAGTTCCTCGCCGGGCAAGCCGACGGATCGCTGCTACCCTTCGCCGTGCTCGAACGGACGAGCGGCGAGCTGATCGGCATGTTCCGATTCCTCGACATCGACCGGCACGACCGCAAGGTCGAGATCGGTACGTGGATCGACTCCGACTACTGGAGGACGCCGGTGAACACCGAGGTGAAGTACCTCGGCCTTCGCTGGGCCTTCGAGCACGAACTCGTACACCGGGTCCAGCTGCGGACCGACGCGCGGAACGTGCGGTCCCAGCGCGCGATCGAGCGGCTCGGCGCGATCCGCGAAGGCACGCACGACGAGCACCTCCGACTGCGGGACGGGACCTACCGCACCTCGTTCGTCTACAGCCTCCTCGACTCGGATTGGCCAGAGGTGAAGGCCCGGCTCGAGCAGCGGCTCGCCCGGCCCTGGAGTCCCGGTAGCAACCGCGGGGCGGGATCGATCGGCGGTTCCTGACGCCGTCAGGACGGCGGGAACTTCGGCTTCCGCTTCTCGCGGAACGCCCGGATGCCCTCGGGGAGCTCGGCGCGGCGCGCCGCCTCGACGGCGGCCCGTCGCTCGATCATCATCTGCGACTCGGCGCTCTCCCGGTACGCGGCATGCAGGAGCCGCTTCGTCCAGCCGTAGGCGAACGTCGGCCCGTCGGCGAGCTCGGTGACGCGCTCCCACGCCCGCTGAGCGAGGCGGTCGGCCGGGACGACCTCGTGGAGCAGCCCCAGTTCCCGGGCCCGCGCCGCGGGGATGCGCGCCTCCGTGAACAGCATCTCCTGCGCGAGGCCGATCCCGAGATAGTGCGGGAGAAAGTACGTGAGCCCGCCGTCGGGGACCGCCCCCAGCGAGGGGAAGGCCGGCACGAGCACCGCGTTCTCGCTCGCGATCCGCCAGTCGCAGGCGAGCGCGAGGGACAGTCCGCCCCCCGCCGCGACGCCGGGCAGGGCCGCGACGACGGGCTTCGCCATGCCCATGAGCTCGCGGATTCCCGTTTCCATCTCCCCGGTGAGCTCGTGGAAGAGGGACGGGAGCTCCCCGCGCGCCCGGTACTCGTCCATGACCGCGACGTCCCCGCCGGCGCAGAAGGCGGGTCCCGCCCCCGTGAGCAGCACCGCCCGAACGTCCCGCTCCGTCGCTACGGACTGCAGGGCCTGCCGGAGGGCCATCATGGACGGGACGTCGAGCGCGTTCAGCTTCTCCGGCCGCTGGATGGTGATCGTGACGACGTTCCCCTTCCGCTCGGTGTGGATCGGCTCCATGGGCGCGCCCGCCGAAGGCCCGCGGCCTTAAACGAACGCGCTCGCGCGGGCGCGGCCCCGGCGCGGGCGGACGGGGGAATCGCCGGGTTCAGCTCGGTGGCGTACTCGGGCGACGCCGCGGGTCCTTCGTCGGGTCCGCGCTCGCCGCGGGCGATCCTCCCGCCGAGGGCGCGCTGCCGGCGGGAGCCGAGGGCGGAGGCGGCGCGAACTCGTCGGGGGACGGGAGCACCGGGACCCCGGCCGTCTTCGAGCCCTTGCCGTACGACGTGACCATCGAGGTCGATTCGTCCGACTCCGCCTTGATCTCGTCCTCGATCGACTTGATCTCGGTCAGGAGCTCTTCCTGCCGCGGGATCGGCCCGAGGATGCTGTCCATCGAGCCCACCCGCTTTTCGAGATCGTCGAGCGTGTTGAGGCTGCGGTCCGGCACCTGCCGGCTCGTGCCCATGTACTCGCTCGCGCCCTCCATGAGGCGGGAGAACTCGAACGGGAAGAGGATCTTCGTCGCCTGCCCGTCGCCGACCTTCGCGACGGTGTCGAGCGAGAGCACCGTGAGCGCCTTCGCGTCGAGCACGCCCGCCCCGAGCGAGAGGATGCGCAGGCGCTGCGACTCCCCTTGGGCCTGGAGGATCGTCGCGACCCGGGCGCCTTCGGCCTCGAGGATCTGGGACTGCCGGACGCCCTCCGCCTGTAGGATGCGGGATCGCTTCTGACCTTCCGCCACCAGGATCGCGCTGCGCTTCTCGCCGTCGGCCCGCAGGACCGCCGCGCGCCGCTGGCGCTCGGCCGCGGTCTGCTCCTCCATCGCGGTCTTGACGGGTCCGACCGGGTCGACCTCCTTGATCTCGACCGCGTCGACGCGGACGCCCCACTTGTCGGTGGCTTCGTCGAGGATGTCGCGGAGCCGTGTGTTGATCCGCTCGCGGTTGTAGAGGACCTCGTCCAGTTCCATGTCGCCGATGATCGAACGGAGGGTCGTTTGGGCCAGCGCAACGGTGGCGACGTGGTAGTCCTGGACCTGGAAGATCGCCTTCGGCGCGTCGACGACCTTGATGTAGATGATCGCGTCGACGTTGGTCGGCGAGTTGTCCTTCGTGATCACTTCCTGCCGGGGCAC